>JBFFMO010000355.1:0-5212 GCA_041554035.1 Allomicrovenator sp.
AGGATGAGGTTCTGGGCGGCGAAAAAGAGAAAGAAAGCCTGGGCGGGCTTTTGCGGGCTCCGCGCTTCCTGACCTCCAAATATGGGCGGCTCTACGTCGAGTTCAATGAACCGATCGATATCGGGACGTACCTCGATGGGTACGACGTGGACCGTGTGAACCCCGAAGAAGTCGCGTTCAACACGCTCACGGTGCGGCTCGCCCATCGCATCATCTACGATATCAATGAGGTCACCACGGTCACGCCGACCGCGCTGGCAGCGACGGTCTTGTTGAACGATCAGGGCGGCGGAATCACGCGCAAGAAGCTGCTTTGCCAGACTGGTTTCTTGATTCATTTCCTTTCGCAGCCGGGTCGTAAGGTTCGCCTTTCACGCACGGTCTTGGACGCACTTGAGGCCAATCAGGCTAGTATTGGTGCGCTGGAGGCATTGCGCGCTGAGGGTACTCAAGATTCGGGTAAATCCTCGAGCACCTTGCGTGATGATGGGATGGACCTCGAAGCTGCGATCGGTGAATGCACTGCGGACCTGATGGACTGGGCGCTACAGCTATTCACCGAGAATGATCAGGTCAAGGTGACGGTCGGCGAGGATCAGGCGCAGATCTACAATGTGCCTCATGATGCGCGGCTCCAGCTTTCGTATTATCGAAATAATATCGTTCATCATTTTGTGCCTGAGGCCCTTCTTGCCGCAGCCATCGGGTCGTTCAAAGCGTCGCAAATGCCGCTGGCAGAATTGATGGACCAAACTCTGTTTTTGAGCAAATTGTTCAAATTTGAGTGGATTTACGAAGAGCGCGCCGAGTTCGAAAACGTGTTCCTGCGCACACTGAGCTACTTCGAGAGCGCCGGCTGGTTGGCTGTGAGTGCCGATGAGCCACGTACAGTCACGATTTCCGACCCTGTCCCAGCCGAACTGGAATTCTTCCGCCGACTGGTGCTGACCTTTGTTGAAGCCTACGCCATCGTGTTTTCGTTGGTCGGCAAGGATACCGACCGGGTGCTCGAGAAAAAGGAAATCACGGAAGGGGCGCTCAAACAGGGCCGGGCTGACTATGCGAAGGGCGAAATCCTTTTTCAAGAAAGTCTATCCAAGCCAACCTACGAAAACGCGCTGAAGCTGCTTGAGGATTGGAAGGTCCTTGAGCGCTCTTCGGACGAATCGAAGAAAAAAGAGTCGTACCGACTTAGCGATGCGTGGCGCGAAGAGGGCAAATACCCTGAGCTTTTGAAACGCCTGAAAGCCTTCGTTTATTAAGAATAATTTTCGGTAGGGGATTTCGCGCAGGACTAAGGGTTTTGCCGCGGAATCGAGACCACATCGCGAGCATTTGGGTGCTCTGCGGGTGTCCAAATCCGGTCTTGGGTGCCTTCGTAGTAGAGGTCCTCGGCACCATAAACCCATGCCGTGATCTTACTCTGCTGGCCGACCTTCGTGCGATAGAGCCGTCCCAGACTTCCCGCCTGACTCGATGAGGAAATGTAGAGTGCATCGCCCAGGCTGAGGGCTCCTTGCATCCGCGTTTGAGCACCAACAAAGGCATCTTTGGCGCGGACGATTTGGTCGGAATCTTCGCGCAGCCAGCCATTTGCATCCAGCGGCCAACGTGCCAATCGGCCACCCGCATCATCAGCGCGGTACTCGCCGGTGATAATCAATGGCGGGTCAGATTGCCTGTCCAATCCGGCGAATGAAAACCGAATATCGCAGCCTTCGGAGGTGCCGGTGTAGCGCGCGATTTGTCCCGCGATGTAGCGGTACCCAAAGGCGTCGATACGACCACCAGAAACGCCGATGGCATTGGTATCATCGGTGTTGGTTACTTCGATGATTTTCGAAAGGTCGAAGACACGGAATCCGTTTCCAGTATCCGCCACGTACAAAAGGTCTCCGTACCAGACCATGCCGCCGCCGTGCAGCGACGCGCCGCCGCCCGTCAGCACCGGCCCAAACGACGTTCCATTGGGTTCGACGAGCAGAATATGGCGGTATCGAATTGGCGATGCATTCAAGTCGATGACCGAGACTCGGACTCCTTTTTCAGGTGCCATTCCGGTGTGGTCGTACCAAGCGACAAGCAAGCGTCGCCCACCTTTGCCGGCGTCTTCGTTGCCGGTGATGGCCTGTGGATACCAGTCGCTTGTCGCCATATCTCCGGCATTCCAGCGGAATCCAAAATAGTCGTGGTTTTTAAGGCGTTCGGCGGTCTGTGCCGTCACGCCGGATTGAGCTGTTCGATTCAGGTCCAGATTCTCGAGGGCGACAAAGCCCCTGGCCGCAGCAGCGATGGTCTGCAGTTCGGTTTGTGCCGTCGCGATGCGGTTGTTTTTCTTGAGTTGGAACGCGCAACCCGCCAACGATTTGGCAAAATGTTCGGTAGCTCCAGGATCAAGGGCGCCGCACATCGCGGTTTGGGGACATATTGGAGCTGGAATGTCTGCGTCGACTTGTGCGTCGACGGCTACGTCGGTTGCTGCATCGATGTCTGGGGCAGCAGCGTCCGTGACGGCATCGGTATCGAGACCCATGTCACGACTTTGGTTGTTATCTGCATCTGCGTCGCGGGTCATGGAGGCTTGATCCATGCCCTGATCGACAGCATCTGAGGATTCGCTTGAATCCGCGCATCCCGCGACGGCTAAGAGGATTAAAAGTATCGTTTTCATTTTAGCTCCAAGGGGTCAGAGGAGAGCCTAGCGCATTCCTGACGACCTTCGTCTGACACAGTCTTACAATTTCACATGCATTGACGGGTTGCGAGGGTGGTCGACATTTTGCGCGTGGACAATTCAACGTCGGACCTGCGATCACTGATGTTGCGGGATTGGGCGACATTGGCTAAATTTCGCGAAAGTGAATGATGAGTCATTCAGTACCCCCAGATTCAATAAGACAGGACCAGACATGTCGCACGCTGAAGCCCCCAAAGGTTGTTCGTTCCTTGTGAACGAGGTTGGCTCGGAGTCCATCTTCTGCCCCGAGAAATTCTCGGAAGAACAAAAGATGTTTGGCGCGACCGCGCGCGAATTCATGGAGCGCGAAGTGATGCCTCATGTGGCGGAGCTTGAAAAAGGCGCGTTCGATAAGATGGCGGCCCTGCTGCGCAAGTCGGCCGATGTGGGCCTTTTGATGGTCGACATCCCTGAAGAGTACGGCGGGCTTGAGGTCGATAAAACGACCAGCATGATCGTGACCGAGTATCTGGCACTCTATCCGTCCTTTTCGGTGAGCTTTGGCGCCCACACCGGCATCGGCTCGCAGCCACTTTTGTTTTTTGGAACTCACGAACAGAAAACCAAATATTTGCCCCGGCTGGCGACTGGTGAGCTGCTTGCCGCATACGCGTTGACCGAGCCAGGCTCTGGGTCGGACGCGCTTGCTGCCAAAACCACCGCGGTTTTGACCGACGACGGCGAGCATTACATCTTGAACGGCACCAAGATGTGGATCACCAACGCAGGTTTCGCCGACTTGTTCACGGTCTTTTGTCAGGTCGACGGCACCAAGTTCACCGCGTTCCTGGTCGAGGCGAGCCTTGAGGGCGTCTCTACGGGCGCCGAAGAGCATAAGATGGGCATCAAGGGTTCATCGACCCGCATGCTGATTCTGGACAATGTGAAGGTCCCCAAGGACAACCTGCTGGGCGAGATCGGCAAGGGACATAAGATCGCCTTTAATATTTTGAATATCGGACGCTTCAAGCTCGGTGTGGGTGTGCTTGGCGGCGGAAAACGCGTGCTGGGACTGGGCGTCAAATACGCCAAAGAACGTCAGCAATTCGGTCAGCCGATTTCGGATTTCGGCGCGATACGTGCCAAGATCGGTGAGTCCGCAGCGCGCCTCTACGGCCTTGAGTCGATGGTCTACCGGGTCTCGGGTTATATGGACCAGACCTTGGGCGCGCTGGATAGCAAGTCGCCTGACTACGTGAAGCAGATGATGGACGGGATCGAGGAATTTGCGGTCGAGGACTCGATCATGAAGGTCCTGGGCTCCGAAGTCTTGAGTTTTGTGACTGACGAAGCCGTGCAGATTCACGGCGGATACGGATTTTCTCAAGAGTATGAAGTTGAGCGCTGGTACCGGGACAACCGCATCAACCGCATTTTTGAGGGCACGAACGAGATCAACCGCATGTTGATTCCGGGCACGATCCTCAAACGAACGATGAAGGGTCAGCTCGACTTATTTTCATTGATCGGCAAAGTCGAAACCGACATGAGTGCAGGTGTGAGCGCTGCAGCGCCAGCACAGGATGCCCCGGATTTGGCCTTCGATAAATTCCTGACGATGCAGGCCAAAAAACTCACAGTTTATGTCGCCAATCAAGCGATCCAAAAACACATGGCTGACCTGCGTGAACAGCAGGAAATCCTGATGGATCTGGCCGACGCCATCATCCAAGTCTATTTGATGGACTCGACCGTGGCTCGTACACTCGAGGTGATCAAAATTTCTGGGTCCGAAAAGACTGTCTTGCATCAGGCCACGACGCGACTGGTGGTCGCTCAGTCTTACCAGAAGGTTCAAGAGGTCGCTCAGAACCTGCTTTCGCATCTGTGCAAAGGCGACAGGCTCACCACTCATCTGGACGGCATTGCTCGCCTCGCGCCACCCTGCCGCGTGGACCTGCTGGGCCTTCGCCGCAAAGTTGCCGAGGCCACGATCGAGCTGGAACGCTACCCGTTTTAGCGGTGAGCAGTGAGCTGTGATTGGTACGCAGGCCCTATGGCCTGCACTGCGATTTGCGCTTCATACACAAACCCTATGGCCTGCATTGCGATTTGCGATTTGCGATTGTCGGGTTCGGGTTCGGGTTCGGGTTTCGGGTTCGGGTTTGCGATTGGTACGCAGGCCCTATGACCTGCACTGCGACTTGCGATTTGACTCTATTAGACTTGGTTTTTGAACCTGACTAGCATTCCAAAATGGCCATAATTAGATTGGGGACGGAACATGAAAAAGTGGATGGTTCTTGCGTTGATCATCGGCACTTTTGGTTGCAACGAGAGCACAGAAACTCCTGAAGAGATTCCGAAGGTTGAAGACTATAATCAGGCCTGTCAGGTCAATTCTGATTGCGAGTTGGTGAACGAAAATGCGTGTGGCTGTGGAACGTGCTCGGAGGCCCTGAACAAAGGCGACTTAGTGGCCTACACAGCGGCTGCTGCAAGGACGTGTTCTGATCTGCTGGGGGATTGTTTGAC
>JBFFMO010000356.1:0-5209 GCA_041554035.1 Allomicrovenator sp.
CACGTGGGCCGAGTACGTCGAAGGTGCCCGTAACTTCGCTGGAGCTCTGTTGGAGCTCGGATTTCCCGAAGGTGGATGCACCGTCATCATGGGCAATAACAGCCCGGAGTGGTTGATTGCCGACGTGGGCACCATGATCGCAGGTGGGTGCCCAGCGGGCATCTATCAAACAAGCACCCGCGAATCGGCTCAATACATCGCCGGGCATTGCGAAGCCTTTGTCTGGGTGGTCGAAGACCTCAAGACTTTCGAGGCGATGGACCTCAATGGCGATTGGAAGGACCTCCCCGGCCTGAAGAAGGTCGTAATGGTTCACGATGCAGACAAGATCGACATGCCCGCCGTCGTCAGTTTTCAGGACTTCCTCGAAACAGGCCGAGCCGCACAAGATGCCGTCGACAAACGTGTGGAGAACATCAAACCAGACCAGCTCGCGACCTTGATTTATACCAGCGGCACCACCGGCCCGCCCAAGGGCGTGATGCTCTCGCATGATAATCTCGCTTTTACCGCTGCCCGAGCCGTCGACGACGTGGCTGAAGTGACCGCCGAAGATTGTGTGGTGTCGTATCTGCCTTTGAGCCATATCGCCGAGCAGATGTTCTCGCTGCATTTGCCCATCACCGGTGGTTGTCCTGTGTGGTGCTGTGACGACATGTCGAAGGTCAAAGACACGATGATCATCGCCCGACCCACGGTCTTTTTGGCCGTGCCCCGCGTCTGGGAGAAGTTCAAGACCGCGCTCGAGGGTCGCTTTCGTGAGGTCACGGGTGTGAAGGCAAAGATTGCCGCTTGGGCTCAAGAGACTGGTTTCGAGGCCGGTCAGGTCGTGTTCGAAAAGGGCGAGGGCGCACTGCCATTCCCTCTCAAACTGCAGCAGGCTGCGGCCGAGAAGCTTTTTGCCTCCAAACTTCGCTCTGCTCTGGGCCTCGACCGACTGCGCGTGGCGGTCTCGGGTGCCGCCCCCATTGGCAAAGACGTCCTCGAGTTTTTCCTCGCCTGTGGCATCCCCATTCATGAGGTCTACGGCCAATCCGAGGGCTCAGGACCGTCAACGTTCAATTTCCCCTCGCCGGGCAGGCGTCGCATTGGCTCGGTAGGGCTCCCGTTCCCAGAGACCGAGGTCAAGATCGCGGCGGACGGAGAAATCCTTGTGAAGGGACGCCACGTCTTCCTCGGCTATTATAAAAACCCAAGTGACACCGCTGAAACCCTTCAGGAAGGATGGCTTTATTCGGGGGATATCGGACGTTTTGATGACGAAGGATTTTTGTACATCACAGACCGCAAGAAAGACCTGATCATCACAGCCGGTGGCAAGAATGTGGCGCCTCAGAACATCGAAAAACTCCTGAGAAATATCGACGGCATCTCGCAGGCCGTGGTCGTGGGAGACCGCCGGAAATTCCTGGCCGCGCTACTCACTCTTGATGCCGATCGCGCGCCCGCATTGGCCCGCGAAAGGGGCTGGCCCGAAGACCTTGAGAAGTTGGCCGAAGACGAGCGCTTTTACGCGCACGTTCAAGAGGAGATCCAACGGGTCAACGACACCTTGGCTCGTTATGAAAGCGTCAAGAAGTTTGCGCTCTTGCCTCATGATTTTTCGGTAGAAAACGGCGAACTCACGCCGACCCAGAAGATCAAAAGAAAGGTCGTCAACGAACACTATTCGGGGGTCGTCGAGACGTTCTACGAAGGATTAGACTAGGCGCTGCACACATCGCTGCGTTAAGGCATCCTCACCAATGAACCTCGAATAACGGAGACGACATGGCAGATCCAAAGTGGAAAGTAGGCGAGAATGTACCCAGTTTTTCGGCGGAGTCTGACGACGCCGGAACAGTCTCAAGCGCGGACTTGCTGGGGTCGAAGTATATTATTTACTTCTACCCCAAAGATCTGACGCCGGGCTGCACAACTCAGGCCTGTGATTTCAATACCAACCTCAAGGCATTTGAAGCCAAAGGTTATCGGGTTCTGGGAGTCTCACCCGACAACGTGACCACACACGCCAAATTTCGAACCAAACACGAGCTCGGTTTCACGCTGCTCGCCGATCCTGACCATACGCTGGCCGAGGCTTTCGGTGTCTGGCGCGAAAAACAGAACTACGGCAAGACCTATATCGGTCTTGTCCGTTCGACGTTTTTTGTGGGAGCGGATGGGAAATTTGAGGCGGTTTACGACAACGTAAAAGCCAAGGGCCATGTGGACCGGCTCATTCGTGAAATGGCCTGATTATTCGGCTGCGTCGGTTCGTTCGCGGAAGAAAAGCTTGATGCGAGAGCCATCGCGGACTCGAACGATTTTCTTCTCGGAGACCTTGCCGCCCTCATACTCAACCTGAATCTCATGGCGGCCGTTGGCGACTTCCACGGTGCCCGGGGTCTTCTCAGGCTTCTTCTCGCCGTCGACAATGATTCCGCCCGCAGGTTTTGAGTAAACAGTCACCTTTCCAGGCTCTTTGCCGGTTTCTTCTTTTTTCTCGGGCTCGGCCTTGGCCTGCGGAGCTCTGGCGGGTGGAGGCGTGCCTCCTCCCTGAAATCCGGTCAACTCGATGATGAGCATGCGGGTTTCGTAGGGACGCAGATAGATATTATAGGCCTTCGTTTTGCCTGAGTAGGTCACGCGCACATCGTAGGGGCCTCCGGCTGGCAAAACGATGCCGTCTTCCTCACCGGGCTCGATGTACTCGGGATAAGGGATGCCGTTGATGGTCACGTCCGCTTTTTCGAAATTGGTGACGATCTGCAAGACCGCAGCCTTCATCGAGTCCCGACGCTTCTTGTCGGTCTTCTTTTTCGACTGACCCGGCTGCGCCGTTTCTTCGATCGATTCTGAGCGTTCTACGACGTCTTGACCTGGGACTTCGACAGCCACGTAGGGCGAAAACGATTCTGGCTGCATGTCTTTGACATGATCCGTTCGTGATTCGACACCCAACCAGATGGCCAAAATCGCGCAATACGCGACCGCGAGACCAAGTCCGGTATTCAAGAGTATATTTCCGTTGACCCTCATGCGCTCCTAGTAACCATCTGGTGTTGGGGGTGTCAAATTGACGCTTGTTCCGAAACGTTGATCGGTTGGCCGCAAGCACAGGTCTTGGGTTCTTCGGAAATGATCGGCAGGCCGCAATGTGTACACCGACGAGCCGCCGTTTGCTCAAGCTTGGTGTTCAATGCCACTCGCTGGTCAAACACGAAGAGCTCGCCTTTCCAGTCCTTCTCGGCGTCTTCCACACGTTCGAAGTAGTTCAGGACGCCACCCTCAAGCTGGAAGACGTTCTCAAACCCATTCAATTGCATCCAAGCCGTGGCCTTTTCGCAGCGAATGCCGCCCGTACAAAACATAAGGACCTTCTTGTCCTCAAGTTCAGCGCGCTGCTCTTCAAGGAAAGCGATGAATTCACTAAACGCAGCCGTCTTGGGGTTGATCGACCCTTCGAAGGTCCCGACATGGAATTCAAAATCGTTGCGCGTATCGATAACGACAGCGTCTCCTGCGCGGAACGCGTCTCGGAAATCCTCAGGGGCAAGGTGTGTGGCCGTGTGGCTCACGTCCACGTCACCTGCACGCAGGACAACGATTTCCGACTTCACCCGTACACGAAGTTTTTTGAACGGGATTTCTGCGCTGTACGAACGCTTCAAGTGTGTGCCTGCAAATCCAGGCATCAACAGAAAAGCCTCGCAAAATCGGTCGGCGCCCTCAAGCGTTCCGGCCAACATGCCGTTCACGCCCTCGCTGGCCACGATGACAGACCCCATCAACCCACACTCCTCACACAGCTGTGTAAGCTCGGCAGTGGTTGCATCTGGGTCGACGAGTTCGGCGAATTTGTAGAAAGCTAGGTTAACAATCATATCAAGCGTTGTGGCGGAAGTGCATGACGTCGCCGTCTTTGACGACATATTCTTTACCTTCAAGTCTAAGCTTCCCGGCAGCTTTGATGCCGGCTTCGCTCTTGTACTCGACCAAGTCTGCAACGGTGTAGACCTCGGCCTTGATGAAGCGCTTTTCGAAATCCGTGTGGATCACGCCTGCAGCCTGCGGTGCCGTGAAGCCTTTGTGGATGGTCCATGCACGTACTTCCTGCTCTCCTGCGGTGAAATAGCTTTGCAGACCAAGCAGATCGTAGGTCGCGCGGATAAGAACGTTGAGCGCGGGTTCCGCAATTCCCAAACCTTCCAACATTTCGTTGCGTTCGTCTTCTTCGAGCTCGGCAAGTTCGGCTTCGATCGTCGAACAGATCAGCACGATCTGCGCGTTGGTCGATTCAGCGTAGTCCCGAAGCTTCTTGACGTGTGGTGAATGGCCGTCCAAATCGTCGTCGGCGACGTTGGCCACAAAGAGCACCGGCTTGATCGTCAGCAAATGAGCGTCTTGGATGGCTTCCCGCTCTTGTTCGTCGAGTTCGACGGCGCGTGCGGGAATCCCGTCGTTCAGGGCGAGTGCAATCTTTTCCTGCACCGCGAGTCTGGCCAACTCTGTTTTGTCTCCGCTCTTGGCGGCGCGTCGCGTTTTGTCGATCCGTTTTTCCAACGATTGAAGGTCGGCCAACGCGAGTTCAAGGTCGATGGTTTCGACGTCGCGAATGGGGTCGATATTTCCATCCACGTGAGTGACCTGATCGTTGTCGAAACAGCGCACGACATGAAGGATCGCGTCGACTTCTCGGATATCCGCCAGGAATTTGTTGCCTCGTCCTTCGCCCTTGCTGGCGCCACGAACGAGACCCGCAATATCCCAGATATCCACGGCAGCGGGGATCACTCGCTGGGTGTGAACGTATTGCTGAATCGTCTTCAGACGAGCGTCTCTGACCGGAATCACGCCCTTATTTGGGTCGATCGTGCAGAAGGGGTAATTAGCCGATTCCGCACCGGCATTGGTCAATGCATTGAATGTAGTGGATTTTCCGACGTTGGGCAGACCAACGATTCCTGCAGACACGCTCATGAGATTTCCGGGGCTCCAACGGGCTTCATGCCCTGTTCGGGCGCACGATACGAATTTTGCGGTCAGGTGCAAGCCGGGGCGACCGAATTACTTCTTCCCGAATTTCTTTTGTGCGTCCTTTCTTAAACGAACGACGGTCTCTTTGGCCGAAGATCGCAGTGCAGGATTGACCAGGAAGTCAGGGACCCATGTGCCCGGATCAAACCAGATGCGGTACGAAACATGTGTTTTTGTGCCGTTGTAGATC
>JBFFMO010000357.1:0-5208 GCA_041554035.1 Allomicrovenator sp.
GCTCAGGAAAAGCTGCCCCAGGATGCGGAAATTCCGAGCCTGCTTCAGCGAATCCACAACCAGGCCAAAACGGCCGGTTTGGACATCATGAAGTTTCGACGATTGCCCGACCGTCCGCAGCAGTATTACATCGAAATCCCGGTCGAAATGGAGCTCAACGGCACCTACGACGAGCTTGCCAACTTCTTGTATTACGTGGGTCGTATGACTCGAATCGTGAACGTCAAGAATCTCGACATGGTTCGAGTTGGAAAGGGCATGGCTCCCGATGGAGAGCTGTCGATCAAGGCTCAAGGCACGACCTTCCGCTACTCCAAGCCGGGCGCAGCCGCTGCTGATCCGAAAAAGAGGAAAAAATGAGTGATTATCGCCAGCTTTTGCTCGCGACTTGGGTCGCTTGTTCAGCCTTTGGTTGCGAGGAAGACCTTCAGGTCGCCCCTCCAGCTCCACCCGCCCAAACGAAAGCGGAAGTGGTGGAAGAGGCCGTACCAACCATTGCGCAGGACGAAGACGAATACGTCCGTCCTGAATACCCGAATTCGTCGCGCCGTAATCCGTTTCAACCTGATCCTGAGGTGATTTCACCCCAGGCTCGGGCGACAGAGGGTGAGGTCCGGGATCTTGAACCGCTGGAACAGTACGCGTTGGGGCAATTGACCCTGGTCGCGGTGATCAGCGAGGTCGCTGTTCCCATCGCGATGTTCATCGACCCCACCGGCTTTGGTCATTTTGTCAAAGAAGGCGACCGTGTGGGCCGAAACAGCGGTGTGATCTCGGATATCCGAGACAACGAAGTTGAGGTCCTTGAAGGCGGCGATGACGAAGATTCTCAGACACTGCAGCGCATCGTGCGATTGCGTGATGGAGAGCTCTCGTCGGGTGAGGGTGGTCTTTCGGACGAAGAAAAGGCGGCTCTTGAGCGCCTTCTCGAGACCGAAGAAGGCCGCAAAGCGCTTCAAAGAACGTTTCAAGACAATGCTGCAGGGGCCAATGCGGTCGAGCAGCAAGAGCCGTCGAACGGCAACGTGGATCCCCGATTTAGGGGCTTCGCGCCGCCAGCTGATAATTAAAGAAGTTTGTTGTTTTTCGGGGCACTGCCCCGCAGACCTACGGGTCGCATAGGAACTGAGGAGTCACATGATGCGATGGAATCTGGCCATTTTGTCTCTGTGCCTGGGGATGAGCGTAAGCACCCCAAGCTTTGCACAGAGAAACGGGTCCACCGTGGAATCCCGAATCAACGCCGTAGGCGCCTTCAACGTTGAAGAGCGCAATGACGGTACGTTGATTCGTATAGGGGGTTCTTCGGTTCCGACGTTCTCCGTTTTCAAGCTCAACGATCCGCCACGGCTGTTCATCGACATCTCCAATAGCGAGTTGAGCGATGAAGCTCAGACCGTGAAGGTGAGCAACGGTGTCATCTCGCAGGTTGCGATGTTGGAGTTTAAAGACAACATCCAATCGGTCACACGGGTGATCATCGGCTTCGATTCTCCCGCTCATTACGATGTGCGCACAGAAGGTCGAGATGTCGTTGTATTTGTTGACGGAACCAATCGTCGGTTGAATAACGGGGTAGCTCAGGGCGTATCGGACGACAAAGTCCGAGAACTCGAGGCACGTTATCAGTCCGATTTG
The DNA here is from genome assembly GCA_041554035.1 of Allomicrovenator sp. Taxonomy (GTDB): domain Bacteria; phylum Myxococcota_A; class Bradymonadia; order Bradymonadales; family Bradymonadaceae; genus JBFFMO01. The sequence goes on from JBFFMO010000357.1 coordinate 1,639, forward strand.
ACAGCCACCCAGGGCAAGTACTCGCAGGCTGTTTCGCAGCTGGATGCGACACGCACCCGTCTCGAAACCGCTCAACGCGAACTTTCTGCTCTTCAGAAACAAGTGGCTGGGACCAAGGGTACCGAGAAGAATCGTGTCAACGCCGCGATTGAAGCCAAGAACGGCGAGCTCGCTCGGGTTCAGGCTGATATCAAGACGCGCACCAAGAAGGTCTCGGAACTCGAAGGCGCCGTGGCAGAAATCTCACGTGAGCGTGACCTTCTTCGCGAAAGCGCCAAGACCGCCACCGCTCAGCGCGATGAAGCCTTGGTTTTGGCTCGCCAGAAAGAGCTTGAGGGATCGAAAGCCCGTCAGAAGGCCGACGAACTCGCTCAGAACTTGGAAGCCACTCGACGAGATTTGGACAAAGTGTCCAAAACCTCCGATGGCCTCAAGCAGAAACTCAACACCGCCAACGTCCGCGCACAATCTGCGTCAGATGAGGTCACGCGGGCTCGAACCGAGCTTGCTCAGGCCCAATCGCGAGAAGCCGAGCTTCGCAAACAGGTTGAACGCTCTAATCGTGGTGCCATGAGTGGCGACGAAGCTGCGAAGCGCGAACTGGGCCGTTTGGAGGCCGAGCAAAAGGCGCTCCGCGACGATCTTGTTGCTCGCGAAACTCAATTGGCAAGAGCTCGCACGAGCGCTGAAGATGCCAATGCCAAACTCGACGAGGCACAACGAAACCTCTCAACCCGTGATGGTGAGATTCAACGCCTTCGCACCGAACTCCAAGCTTCTTTGACCGAACGTGATCGCGAAGTGGCGCGTGCAAATGCTGCTGCGCAGGATCGAGTGTCGGCCCTTGAAGTGGCTCTCAATGATGCAAAGAACAAACAAGACTCAGGCAAGACCGCACAGCGACTGGCCGACGTAGAGCGTGAATTGAAAGCCGCCCGTGCGGATGTCGCGCGCCTCGAAAGCAAAGAGTCCAAACAAGTTGCACGAGCCGTCCCTGTTGAAGCTGCAAACGCAGTTCGAGGTATTCGCCTCGAGAACACCGGCACCAAGACACGCATCGTTGTCGAATTGGACCGTCCAGGGAATTTCGAAACATTGCCTTGGATGAACAGCCGCGCCGTCATGATCCTCAACGGTGTTTCGCTTCCTGAGGCCCTTGAGAAGACTTTGGCCAATGGTGGCGAGGCCGGCGCTGTTCGATTTGTTTCTTCTTATCTCGATCGTCAGGGAAGTGTTCGCCTTGAGGCCGAACTTAACGGTCAGGCGACCGAGGTTGTTCGGCAAGAGGGGAACACCCTGATTTGGGAATTCGCAGCCAAAGCACCCGAGCAAGAGGTCGCGTGGGACGAAGAGCAATCTCGTCCAGCACAGGACGGCTTCACCGCTGCTCCACCACGCTACCCTTCGGTGGTTACTGACCCGACTCAGGTCTCGACTGTTCCCGGCATGAGCCGCAAGCGAATCACGATCGATTTGCGCGGTGCCGACATTCAGAATGTCCTTCGACTTCTCGCAAAAGAAGGCGGCGTCAACATCGTTGCAGGTGAAGGCGTCTCCGGTGAAGTCACTATCCGTCTTCGAAGCGTCCCCTTGGACGAGGTCTTCTTGACCGTCCTTCAAGCCCGAAGCCTCGGTTTCGAGAAACGCGGAAACGTGATTCGCGTCGCGCCGCAATCGGTGCTGCTTTCGGAGCAGACCAAGCGTTCAGAAGCACGTGCTGCTTCGGAGAGGACCAAGCCACTTGAGGTGTTCCTGCTCCCCGTGAACTACGCCAATGCGAAAGACATGGAAGCGCAGGTCAGCTCGCTGTTGAGCCCTCGCGGTACCGTGACTGTGGACGATCGAACCAACACTTTGGTCATCAAGGATATCGGCGATAACCTGGCTGCCGTTCGTGCCCTGGTCGAAAGCTTGGATTCGCAGGTCCCACAGGTTCTGATCGAAGCACGAATCGTTGAAACCAACGACACCTTCACTCAAAGCCTCGGTATTCAGTGGGGTGGCGACGCCACCTGGGCACAATCGAACGGAAACCCGACGGGTCTTTTGTTCCCAAGCGTCCTCGGAATTTCCGGTGGTGCAACGGACTCCCAGACCCCTACAGCAGGTACAAGCTCAAATCCGAATTTCGGTGTGAACCTTCCCGCTCCAGTTGGTACCGGTTCCGGTGGTTCGATCGGCCTGACGATGGGAAGCATTGGCGGCGCGGTAAATCTGAACTTGCGACTGACAGCACTTGAGGCTGCAGGCCACGCCAAAATCGTGAGCTCTCCTAAGATTCTGACGTTGGATAACACCTCAGCCACAATCTCTCAGGGAACAAGTATCCCGGTCAGCGTGGTGAGTGCTGCAGGCGTCCAGACGGTATTCGTCGATGCCTCGATTGAGCTCAAGGTGACTCCGCACGTGACTCCGGACGGAAACATCCAGCTTAAGATTTCGGCGTCCAAGAACGAACCCGACTTCCAGAACACCGGCGCACGTGGTGACCCCACGATCATCCGTAAGCAGGCGGACACTGAGCTCCTGATCAAAGATGGAGACACCACCGTGATCGGCGGTATCTACACTCGTAACTCAGGCACCAGTATTTCGGCTGTTCCGTTCTTCCACAAGATCCCGATCCTCGGATTCTTCTTCCGGACGCAGTCCGAAAGCGATCGTCGCACCGAGTTGCTCATCTTCATCACGCCTAAGATTGTGAATCGGGCTGAGTCGATTGGGCAGGAATCCAAGTAATTCGCGGTGCGAAATGAGACCTGATATGATGAACATGAAAACTAGATCTTCAAAAATTGCCTTGGAGTCCCCGATGAATCGAATCGGAATAGCCGCCGGGATTCTCTTAGCTCTTTCGACCTCAGCGTGCGTTGACGCCGATGCATCTCTTCTTTTGAAGGGACCCGTGTTCGCGCAGTGCACCGAGTCGGATACGGGCGGAATCAGCTGTGAATATCTTGGCGCCGACGCCGTTGGTGTTGCAGAGGTCCTTACCGTGAATCTGGGTGACCTGGATCAAGGTCAGGCGCCAGGCGGGGGCCCCAATATCTTTACCATCGGAGTCGCGATGACCAATCGGCTTCTGGCCAGCGACGCGTACGCTCCGATTGGTGAGCAGAATAACCTGCGCATCGATCAGAACCCGATCATCATCGACTCGTTCCAGATTTCGTTTCCGCCAGACTCTAATCTCGGTGGCGTCGACAGTCTCGACAATGAGTATCGATATGTTGTCGATGTCCCGACCGGCGACAGCAGCTCGGGTGCGGCAGTTCGACTTGTGGATGCGACGACCGTCACGGCATGGAAAGCGGTGTTCGGCGGCCTTGCTGGTGGCAATGCCGCAGCGATTGTGCCGGCTTTGGTGAATGTGCAGGCTTTCGGCAAGACGGTCGGTGGTCAGGAAGTCGAATCCAATATCGTTGGTATTCCACTCAATGTTTGTCTGGGTTGCACCTACAGCAGCTCCGCCTATGGCACGCTTGATTGAGCTGAACTTCGTTTTTTCTTGGGCCCCATCATGGGGCCTTTTTTTTTTATTGGTTGTGAGTGCAGCCGATCAAATTCACC
>JBFFMO010000358.1:0-5200 GCA_041554035.1 Allomicrovenator sp.
GAGGGTGCTGGACCCAATAAATATGCTTCATCTGCATAACGAACATGCATTGCCTGGCGGTCCGCTTCGGAGAACACGGCAACAGCCTCGATTTTCATCTCTCGGCAAGCACGCATCACCCTTACTGCTATTTCCCCTCGGTTGGCTATCAAGATTTTTCTTAACATAGTAAGTACGAAGTCTGATATTTTATTTTTTTGGATTTATATATCATTTACAGTGGTATATTGCCGTGTTTCTTGGATGGGTTTGTGTCACGTTTGTTCTGAAGCATTTCAAGAGCCTGAATCAGTCGGGGTCGGGTATCCAACGGGTCGATGACTTCGTCGATATACCCAAGCTCAGCGGCTTTGAACGGGTTCGCAAAGGTCTCGCGATAATTATCGACGAGTTCGGTGCGTTTGATATCCGCGTCGGCTGCATTCGAAAGATCATTGCGGAAGATGATATTCACCGCGCCGTCTGGGCCCATGACCGCGATCTCGGCGGTTGGGTAGGCGTAGTTGATGTCTCCACCGATGTGTTTTGAGCTCATCACATCGTAGGCACCGCCGTAGGCTTTGCGCGTGATAAGCGTCACCTTTGGAACGGTGGCTTCGGCGTAAGCATAGAGCAGTTTTGCCCCATGTTTGATGATGCCGCCGTACTCTTGATCGACACCGGGCAAGAAGCCTGGAACGTCGACAAGGGTCACGATCGGAATATTGAACGCATCGCAGAAGCGGACAAAACGTCCCGCTTTCACGCTGGCATTGATGTCGAGGCAGCCGGCAAGGTGATTGGGTTGATTGGCAACAACGCCAACCGAGCGTCCACCGAGGCGCGCAAAACCAATCAGGATATTGCGAGCATAACTGGCTTGAACTTCAAAGAAGTAGCCGTCATCCACCACCGCACGGATGACTTCCGCCATGTCGTAGGGTTTTGAGGGATTGGCTGGAACCAGCGAGGCCAGTGCTTCATCGCGACGATTGGCATCATCTTTTGTGGGGACAAAAGGTGCGTCCTCGGCGTTATTCGACGGGAGAAACGAGAGCAATTCGCGAATCTGCGCGATGCACTCGGCTTCCGAGCCGCAATCGAAGTGGCTGACGCCGCTGATTTCGCTGTGGACGTGGGAACCGCCGAGTTCTTGTTTCGTCACGTCCTGACTGGTGACCGTCTTAACGACCTCAGGTCCAGTGATGAACATGTAGCTCGTGTCTTGCACCATGAAGATGAAGTCGGTGATCGCGGGGCTGTAGACAGCGCCACCGGCACACGGCCCGAGGATCGCCGAGATCTGAGGCACCACGCCGCTTGCGCGGGTGTTGCGATAGAAGATGTCCGCATAGCCGGCCAGCGAAACGACGCCTTCTTGGATGCGTGCACCACCGGAATCGTTCAGGCCAATCACCGGAGCGCCGACCTTGACGGCCATGTCCATGACTTTGCAAATCTTCTGGGCGTAGGCACCAGAAAGGCTGCCGCCAAAGACGGTGAAGTCTTGAGCGAAGACATAAACCAAACGTCCGTCGACCTTGCCGTAGCCAGTCACGACACCATCACCAGGTATTTTCTGGTTCTGCATGTCGAAATCTGAGCACCCATGTGTGACGAACTTATCAAGTTCGACAAAGGTGCCGGGATCGAGAAAAAGAGCGATGCGCTCACGGGCAGTGAGTTTTCCTGCGGCGTGTTGCTTATCGATACGGTCCTGACCGCCACCCAATTCGGCGCGGCGATTCAGTTCTTCGAGGCGTGCGTTATTCGACTTCATTTTTTGTCCAACAGTCCACGCTCTCCGAGGGCGCGGTAATAGGTATTTTCGTAATCGCGGGCTGATTCATCCCAAGAAAACTGCTGTTGCATTGCGTTGACCATGATTGGGCGCCAGCGGCGATGCTTACGGTAGAGCAATGAAGCTCGGCCCAAGGTCTCCCAGAGGTCGGCGCGGTCGTAATTATCAAATACGAAGCCCGTTCCGGTCTGCTCTTCGTCGTCCGCGTCGATCACGGTATCGGCGAGTCCGCCGGTCGAGTGAACGATCGGCAGAGTGCCGTAACGCATCGCGTAAATCTGAGTCAGGCCACAGGGTTCGAAGCGACTCGGCACGACCAACATGTCCGCGCTGGCAATGATCTGGTGCGCCAACTCTTCGGAGTAACCGATATGACAGGCAACACGTCGTGGAAACTCATCAACAAGCTTGAGGACTTGCCGTTCGTAAACCGACTCACCTTCGCCAAGGAACACGAACTGGAATCCTTCCTGTTCGTCGGTGACGGCCTTGAGCAGTTTTCGAACGGCGGGCACCAGGATGTCCAAGCCTTTCTGTTCCGTCATGCGTCCCACGAATGCGATCATGGGTAGGATAGGGCGGACGGGCAATTTGAAGTCGTGCTGAAGCTTCGCTTTGTTGACGCGTTTGCCGTTCAATGTGGCTTCGTCAAATCGCACTTCGATGTTGTGGTCCACATCGGGCGACCAGATCGTATAATCGGCGCCATTCAAGATGCCGGTGAGATCTTCGCCGCGTTTCTCGAAAAGGTCTTCAAGTCCGCAACCGGCTTCGCTCGTGCGAATTTCATCGGCATAGGTTGGGCTGACGGTCGTGATCGCGTCGGCGCTCACGATGCCTGCCTTCAAGAAGTTGATTCCATCGCCATGAGTCAACGTCGCCTGAGCCGTCTTGGTCAGACCTGTCGCATCAAATTTCGAGGCGTCAAAGGCGCCTTGATACGCAACGTTGTGGACCGTCAGCACCGTCGCGACCTGAAGTTCTTTTTTGTAGAACTGGTCGATATAGGTCGGCGCAAGCGCAGTGTGCCAATCGTTGAGATGGATCACGTCAAAAGGAATGCCGAACTGCCTCGCAAACTCAACAACAGCGCGCGAGAAGAAGGCGAATCGCTCTGGATTATCCTCGAAACTCGAGTCGTCGTATCCGTAGATTCCTTCGCGGTGGAAGAAGGGCGGATAGTCGATGAAAAAGAGTTTTACGCCATTGCCCGCTGCGGTTTCCCAGACGGTGGCTTCAACGATCTTTCCTGATTTGCCTTTCGTAGGCACGCTCAACGTTCGAAGGCGTTTGCTCAGGCGCATCGCTTCGGGGTCAAGGTGCTGGTAGAGCGGCATGATGACAGCGACACGGTGTCCGCGGTCGGCGAGCGCTTTAGGGAGCGCCGCAGCGACATCTCCCAGGCCGCCGGTTTTGGCCAGCGGTGCGAATTCTGTGGTTGCGAAGGCGATGTTGAGGGCTCGATTAGCTCTCTTCGTGCCTTCCGAAGTCGTGCGGATAAGTTTCGTAAGGTCAATCATTTTATGCTTATTCGTTCAGTCTATGTCTCGAAGGTGACGTGCAGCATCTTCGGGCGGTGTCGGATTGATATAGAAGCCAGTTGCCCACTCAAAACCTGCAACTCGTGTCAGCGTCGGAATGATCTCGATATGCCAGTGATAATGCGGATGGTCCGCGTTAACGAATGGTGCTGACCGCAACAACAGATTGAAGGGTGGAAAGTCGAGTGCACGATTAAGCTTGTCGATGCAAACCTTGAGTGCCTCAGCGACTCGATTTACCTCCGCTTGAGCGACGTTTTCGTACCACGGTTCGTGACGGCGTGGAAGGATCCAAAGCTCAAAGGGAAAACGAGCTGCGTAGGGGCAAAATGCAACGACGTGTTGGTTCTCGAAGACCATTCGCGAACCGTCAGAAAGCTCTTGATCGCGGATGTCGCAAAACACACAACGGTTTTTGAAATCGTAGTAGTTCTTGGCTCCCTCGAGGCTCTCAGCGAGGCGTTTGGGGACAATCGGCAGCGCGATCAGCTGGGAATGCACATGCTCAAGAGTCGCACCGGCATGTTCACCGTGATTCTTGAAGACCACCGCGCATTTGAGGCGGTCGTCTTTCCTCAGGTCTTTCATGCGGTCTTGCCAGGTCAACAAGACGGCCGTGATCTGTTCGACGGAGAGTTCGCTGACATGAAGGTCGTGCTCAGGCGACTCGATGATGACTTCATGGGCGCCGATGCCGCTCATTTCGTCGTACACGCCGTGGCCAACCTTTTCGATGGCTCCCTCAACCCGTAGTGCGGGGAACTTGTTGGGAATCACGCGCACGGTCCAAGGCGAATCGGAGGCATGAGGGGTGCGTCGCGCGCTGATTTCAGGGGGCGTCGCGGATTCATTGCCGTGACAAAACGGGCAGAACCCGCTCGATGTTGCGGTGCGCGGAACCGAGTAGTCCCGAGGACGTTTTGCGCGTTCTGTCGCGATGATCACCCAACGTTGGGTGATCGGGTCTTTTCGAAGGCTGGGCATGGCGGATCCTTGAGCCTATTCGCGGAAATCCAACAAGGCCTTAAATTCCCTTGCATGACGCCATTTGTATCGACCACGAAGCAGAATAAACACGCGGTCGAAAGAGCGTGTGGCCTCGAAAAGGCTTTCCATTTCGTCGGTATCAAAGTTGCGTCGCGCACCGCCGCGCTCATTCACGATCAAGGCGGCATCACCGCTTTTCCCGTAAACATTGACCTCGTCGGTGTCAAAGTTCGCGAAGGGGTCGTAGAGCAACGTGAGTCCGCAAGAACTGGCCAAGGCCGCTGCATCTTCTGGACTCCACATGCCTGTGGCTTCCCAGAGAATCGGCATTTTTGAGGCTTCGGCGGCTTTGCGTCCGAAGTCGGCGATGAGGGAGCGGTTGGCAGGGCCGGGCGCAAAGTCAAAAGGAGTGGCGACCACGATGGCTTTGGCACCCAAGGCGCGAGCGCGATCTGCGGTGGCTTTCCAAATCGCGTCAAAATCAGCGGTAAATGAGGTTGCTCCACGATCGCTGAGAGCCAGAATCGTTTCGACAACCACCGGCTGCGCTTGCACGACGAACGCAAACCCGCGCGGCGATTTCACTCGCCATGAGTTAAAGGTTTTCACGCTGGGGCGGTCGTCGGCTTGCCATGGCACTTCGAGCGAGTTGCACATCGTGAAGTAGCGGTCCCATCCGCCAGCTACCTCGTCACCACCATAATAATACTTTGTCATCATTCACCCTCAAGTCGGGCGAGTGATGTACCCCTGAATTGCGGTGGATTTCCAGTGCAATCAGAAAAAGAGGGCGTCTGGACGACGAAGGGCCTCTTTTTTGACGCGATCGACGTAGGCCTGCTGCTGTTTCCAGAACACTCTCAACGAGACGCGTTCAGCGGCGGTGGCGTCA
>JBFFMO010000359.1:0-5196 GCA_041554035.1 Allomicrovenator sp.
GCTGCTCGGGTCGCTGTCGAGGTAGTCTTGCAGCAGAACGTCGAGCCATGGGGCCTGAGGCGTATTCAAATCACCCAAGATCAATCCGGGGTTCGCAAGGCTTTTTGCGTGTTCGAGCAACACCTTCCCCTGCGCGTCACGGTCAGCAATATGGGATAGATGGGTTGAAACGATCTCAACCATGCCCTGCGGCGTGATGCACTGGCTCAGCAGGAGCCGGCGAGGCTCGTCGACCTGCATGGGAAGGTCAACGATTCTGGGACAGACCAGCGGGTGCTTGCTCAGAAGGCAATGGCCGTATTCAGCTCCGCCCACAAGACGCAGGCAAGGCACAAAAACCGCCGATGGATAGCCGAGTCGCTTGGCCAACCACGCGGTTGTATCGCCCTTAGGCCCCATCACCCAATGTCGCCCGACCTCCTGCAGTGCGACCACATCGGCATCGACTTCCTTGATGCAATCTGCGAGCGCTTCGCGGCCTTGTTGTATTCCGAGACGAATATTCCACGTCATGATTTTCATGCGCATGCTCCCACCAGATGCAGGTGAAACGTCGTGCCGTCGTCGTGATGCTCCAGTTCGATATGACCGCCGTGTTCCTCGATGATCTGTTGCGTCATGGCCAACCCGAGGCCCGTGCCGCTCTTCTTGGTCGTGAAGAAAGGCTCGAAGATGTGTTCGACGGCACTGGCCGGAATGCCGCCCGCGTGGTCGCGAATCATGATGATGGCGTCGTCCCCATCTCGCCGGAATGAGACGTCGATCGTCGACCCCTTCGGCGAGGCTTCAACGGCATTCTTGATGAGGTTGAGGCAGGCCTGGCGCAATTGCGCGGCATCGAAATTCGCCTCGAAATCGTTTTCCATGTCCAGCGTCACCTGCACCCCGGCATCACTCCATTCCCAGGCGTGGAAATCGAGGAGGCTTTGCAGATTATCCCCAAGTAAATGAGCCTCGATTCTCGGGGTCGGAAGCCGGGCGTAGGCCAAGTATTGCTCGGTGATTTCGCGCAATCGGTCGACCTCTGAGATGATCGTGTCCAGCTGTTCCAGAAGTTCGGGGTCATTCTGGGTGAGTTCCGTGTCCGAAAGCGCATCGTGGAGCATTTCGACGTTCAAGTTGATGCTTGAGAGTGGATTTCGCAGTTCATGTGTGATCAGTGCGGTCATCCGACCCACGGTCGCCAAACGTTCTGATTTGAGGAATTTCGCGTGTTGTTCACGCAATGCCTGGTCCCGATCGGCGATGGATCGCGCCATGTGGTCAAATTCTTGGACCAACAAGCCAATTTCATCATGTGGGGTGCGGGCATCGGCGGCCGACAGCGGCGCGTAATCACCTTGGCCGATTCTCTTGGCGGCTTCCGTCAGGTCGGTTAAGCGTCGCATCGTGAGCGAGACCGCGACCAGAAGTAAGATCGCGATCGCCAGAGCCACGGCCGTGGCCACGCCCAAGCCATAAAGACTCGAGCGTTCATGTTCCTTGGCCTGCCGCAGCGCGCGATCGGTGATTTCGCGCAGCGCGATTCGCAGTGAACTCAACTCCGAGTCCATCTTTCTGGCATGCTCCCGCAGCTGAGTTTGTTGTTCAAATACCAGGGTTTCGTCGGATTCCGAAAGCACTTGAGCCGTGAAAGCCTGCGATGAGATGGCAAAAGCCTCGATGTCCAGTTTCAGCGCTGCGACCCGCTGCGAAACCGGCTCGGAAACGCGTTGAGCGGAGTCGGTGCGTTTGGCGAGGTCGACCGCGAGTTCCATATTTCTGCGGAATCGGTCTGGCACAGAGGGCGCGAGTCGTGTCACCTGAAGGGTGCGGCGAAGCACCAGCGGGTCGCGTTCGTTCAGCAGAACACTGAAGCTCTTTAAGTCCGTTTGAACGTCCGATAGAGTAAGTGAGAGTGGGACGACCGTCGCATTGACGGTGCGTACCTGCTCGAAGGTCCACTGGGTTCGGTAGATGCCAAAGACAAGCACCACGCTGAACACAGCGATCACGGCGGTGAACGCAAAGAAGATTTTGGTTGCAATGCTGAGCTTCATTCACCGTCCGTTTTGTGGGCGGACATTAACGTGTTTGTGCTTTCGCGCATAGGTGGCAAGCCTGAACTGGGCGCGTCAGTTGACGAAAATGGGTGTGGGTGTTAGTAGGCACCCGCAGAAAAAAAAGAATCAGGAACGCGCCAAAGGGCGCTTTTTTGTTCGCAGGACAGTGATGATTCGAAGAAATCTACGACCTCGCTCCTTTGGCGTCGGTCTTCTGACCTTGGTTACCTCGGTCCTATTCAGTCTATCGGCGGTCGCACAACGGCCGACGCCTAAAGTGTTCATGCTTCCAACGCAAAGCGTGAATGATTCGATTTCATCGATCATTCCCGAGCGCATTGGTGAGCAGGTTCGTGAAGGCGTTAAACAGGATGGACGAGCTCAGTTGATGCCCACTTACGACGAGGTTCGAAAGAAACTCGACGGAGGAGGGCACGCAAGTGCAGCGATCGCTCAAGCCGAGACTCTGTATACGCAGGGAATTGGACTGCTGACCGCAGGTGAAAACCAGAAGGCAGCCGAGACGTTCCAACGCTCCGTCGACATGATGGAACAAAATATTGCCGACCTGAGCAATTACGACGTTCTGGCAGACGCCCTGGCCAATCTTTCGCTGTCTTATTTCAACGCGAAATTCGACCTCGATGCTCGCAAGCGCATGAAAGATTTCGCTCATCTGCGACCGACAGCCAAACTCGATGCCGAGAAATATCCCAAAGAATTGCTTGAGGTTCTCGCCGACGAGCAGAAAAAAGTGGCTTCGGCAGGTCCAGGGAAGCTGAACATGAGCGTCAACGTCGAGGGCGCTAAGATATTTGTGGACGGCGTGAATAAAGGCGTGGCTCCACAGACTCTGACCGATATCGGATTTGGGACGCATTACCTCGTGGTCCGCGGACCCAAGGGCGGAATCTCCACCGAAAAAATGCGTGTGAAGGGCAAGGGGAAATCGCAGGACTTCAAAATTGAATTGGGGGCAGGGTCTGCATCGGTGAGTGAAAACTCAGGCGACTCCGGCTTTTATAATGACCTTCTGGCCAGCGTGAAAACGGGTCGTTGGGGTGCCGAGTCGCAGCCTTACTTGAAGGAGCTTGGCTCGCGCACAGGGGCTGAATTCGTGGGCTGGTTGGTGATGTACAAGGAATCAAGCAAGTACATTGCGGTTCCTTTTGTGCATCGCATTTCGGACGGGATGACCGTGCAGCTTGCGGCAGCTGAATTCAATATCGAGTTGTCGAACCTTCGTTCGGGTGTCTCGGTGATTTCGAAATCTCTGGTCGATGCCACGTTGAAGTTCCCGGAAGACAAGGCCGTGGTCGACGTGGTTCTGGGGCCAGAAACTGTGGTCGTTGCGAAGGTGACCCCGGTCGAAACGAAGCCCAAAAAAGACGACGTTGTTGTGGTGAGTGACCCCTACGAAGGTCAGCCCATGCAAACACCTCCAGATGCCCCTCCTTCCGAGGAGATGAGCACCTGGACCTATGTTGCTGCGGGTGGTGCCGTGATTGTTGCTGGTGCGCTGGTTGCGGGAGGAATCTACCTCTTGTCCGACAGCGGTAACAGTGAACGTGCCCCTGGCTTTGACGCCAATATTTCCTGGTAGGAGTCGCTTATGAAGTTCAAATATTCCAGTTTACTGGTGGCGCTCCTATTGGCCTCTTGCGGCAGTGATCCAGCCGCCGCCCCAACGCTCGCCGTCGATGTGTATGGCTGGGGCCCCGATTATCTGGGAGGCGTTGGTTTTGTCCAAGGCTTGCCTGGTTTTGTGGGGGGCAACGGCGTTCAGATTTCGGTCGTTCAACCTCTTGATGGCAAGGTGTTGGGCAGCGAGGTGTTCCCAGTCTCTGACGGCACGGGCAAGGTCCCCGAAGTCTCGTACGGTGAAAACCTGCGCTTGGACTTCGAAGTGACCAACGCTGACGGTGGCGTTGTGGCGAGCGGGGCGTCTCCACTTTTCGACTTCGATCCTGACTTGGATCGATTGACGTTCAGAATCCAGGTCGACGAGGTCAACGGTTTTGCGCCGTACGGCTCGATCGTCAAGGATGGCGAGACCGGAGAGCGTCGATACGCGCAATCTCGATTCGACTATCGCGCCACGACCGCCAACCAATGGTTGGGTCGAATCGGGCACGGTGTGGTGTCGATGGCCGACGGCACCCTGGTCGTGGTTGGTGGTGGAGACCCCGTGCCTGGCGCATCGGTGGCTGCACTCCCAGATTTTCGTTCGGTGAACAGCGATGTTCAGACCTTCGAAATCCGTACCGGCTATTTCACCGATATCGCGATCGACCCAGCATCGAATTCGATCGTTCCTGGCGATAAACTCTTTCAGCCCGTGGTTTGGCCCTCGGTGACTCCGATTGGCGACGACAAGTTCATCGTGGCGGGTGGGTTTACCGTGCAAGGGACGACCGCCCTGGCGACCGACACCATCCAAATTTTGGACATGAAGGCTGGAGCGGGCTCGAAGATCACGCGCTTGACCAAGACCGACGGGTCGTTCTCGCAGTTGAAGGTGGCCCGTGGCCGTCATCAAGCGGCGTATCGCGCCATCGACAACTCGATTGTCGTGACCGGTGGCATCGGGATTGTCGGCGCCGACGATGTGCTCGACACGTTCGAGGTCATCAAACTCGACACCGGTGAGATTCAAGGTCCGTTCCCTCTTCAAGCTGCGCGTGTCGAACATACGGCCACGACGATGTTTGATCGTTCAACGGTCTGGGTTGTGGGCGGACGAGACAAAGACGGTGTTCTGGCGACGACTGAAATCATCAATCTCGACAACACGTCGACCGCTGATGCTCCGCTGCGCCAGGCGCGTTTTGGGCATGCAGCCGTTCGCATCACCCCCGGCCTGGCTGGGAATCTGCTCATGGTTGTGGGTGGCTTCACTGACTTGGCAGGCGCCGCGACAGCGAGTTACGAAGTCGGCGGGTTAGGCAAGGGCGTGTTCCTGACTGGAACAGGTTGGGAGCTCTCCGTTCCGCGTGGTCGACCCTCCGTGGTGGAATTGCCGACCTCCAACGACCTGGTTGTGATTGGCGGCCGTGACGGTGTGACGGACCGCTCAGGGGCTGATCGCCTTAAATTTGTGAACCTTGGGGCGACAAATCCTTACGTGACTGAATCCGGTGGCACCATGACGGAA
>JBFFMO010000360.1:0-5187 GCA_041554035.1 Allomicrovenator sp.
ATGGTCGAATAGAGCACAACCTGATTTCCGTCCGGAGTGATTTGCGCCAATCCCAAGGGCAACCCGACCTCTTTGATCGATGCGGTGTAGAGGGGATCCTGCAAAGCCTCCAACACATCGATGATCGCCAGTTTCCCCGCGCTTGGGACCGTCACGAGAACTTGAGGTGATAACCCACCGATCAGGTCGATGTCGTTGCTCAGACCCGGCAAGTCCACGGGGCGGGCGACAAGGTCCGCGCTCAGGTCGGTCGGTAGTTCATAAATGACGACCTGTTCTGCACCGGCGCTTCGGATGACCATGAAACGTGCGTCTGGATCGACCTCCATTTCGAAGGTGTTGGCCGGAAAGAGCGCTGAATCGAGGCCGAGTTCAAGGCGCGGAACCAATCGGTCCGCGGTTACTTCCGCCAACCGCAGGCGATTCACACCTTCGCGGCCCAGCAGGAATAGCTCGCCGTTATTCGTGAATTCAATATCCCGAATCAACCGGGTCACGCTCAGATTATAGACCGCGTCTTCTTCGGGAGTGTCCCCGAGCTTGATCAAAGACATCACCTGAAGCGAAGCGATGGGCGAATTGACGAGCGAGCGTTCCGGGTCGATCCAGGCGACCGCATAACGACCGTCAGGCGACATGGTGAGGCGGTTGACTTCGCTCGGCACTTTGAAGAGCCGAACATCTCCAAGACCCGCGCCTGTTCGTGAGGGCAGATCCGCCCGCACAATCGCCACCGTGGAGTTTCCCTCACACAGCGCATAAGCCACAGCGCCGATACCCTCGATGTCCTTGGCCGCCACATCCTGCGGGTTTTGGCCCACTTGAAGTGGAATCACGCTCAGATCGTTGGCGTCGACTCGGGCGAGCGTGGAGCTGTTGACGTCGGCATTGGGCACAAAAACATAGGAATCAGTGGTCGCCACTTCCCGCACCAAAAACCGTTCATTTTCGGCATTATTTGTGGTGTTTTGTTCGGTGTTATTTGTGGTGTTTTGCTCGGTGTTATTTGTCGTGTTGTTCCGCCCGTAGTCGTATTCAAGTGAGTTGGACGAGTCTCCACACCCAATCACCAGAGCCAAAACTGCTAATGCGTATTTGTAATTCATCAATTCAATCTCCATCGGTTACCCAAAATACAAAGCAATTGATGGGCCAACCCTCGATGTCGTCGTAAAGTCATGGCTTCGACGAAAAACTGCCTTCAAACGCCCCGCTTCATCGGACATTTGTGTCATCAACATGGAGTAGAATGACGCACAAGTCGTGGTAAGCCTGCACCACAGGAGTTCTCATGAAATACAAAAGTGTTTTTCGCCCTGATTTGTTCAGTGGCCAAATCTATGTCGTCACAGGCGGTGGCAGCGGTATTGGACGTTGTATCGGGCACGAACTCGCGTCGCTCGGGGCGCATGTCGTCTTGATCGGTCGAAAGCTCGAAAAGCTTGAGGCGGTGCACGCCGAAATCGTCGAGGACGGCGGCGCTGCCAGTTACTGGACCTGCGATATTCGGGATGAAGAACGGGTCGTGACGGTGGTCGGCGAGATCGTAGCGCAGCACGGCAAAATTGACGGACTCGTCAATAATGCCGGCGGGCAATTTCCGGCGCCCTTGGCCTTCACAACCAAGAAGGGCTGGGACGCAGTGGTGTCCACCAATCTGACCGGCGGTTTTTTGATGAGCCGGGAGATCTACACGCAATCGATGATCGATCACGGCGGGGCGATCGTAAACATCGTGGCCGACATGTGGAAAGGCATGCCGGGGATGGGACATTCGGGGGCAGCGAGGGCCGGAATGGTCAACCTCACGAAAACGGCATCGGTCGAATGGGCCGCAGCTGGCGTACGTGTAAACGCCGTCGCCCCGGGCTGGATCGCCTCAAGTGGAATGGACACCTACCCGGACTTCGTCAAAGCGACGATTCCAAAGCTCCGACACTCTGTTCCCTTGAAGCGGCTTGGAACCGAGTCAGAAATAAGCGGAATTGTGACGTTCTTGCTCTCTCCTGCCGCAGCCTTTATTACTGGTGTTACGGTGCCTGTAGATGGGGGGGCGCCACTCTATCCTGCAACTTTTGACGTTCCAGACCATGATCGGGCCACGGCTTTCGACGGATTCCATCGAGCTGAGCACTTTGATTTTCTGGATGAGCCATGAAGTTGCATGAAATCAAGTGACACGTTATTTTCCCGGAAACCTTCGCTTCAGTGAAGTTCCCCAATTTCGAGGCATCGAATGCGTCGTTCGTTATTCCTATGTATCGCCCTTGCGATAAGTGTCCCGGCCATGCCTGCATTCGCCCAAGATGACGCATCAGAGCAGGACGTCGAATTCAATCGCCTAACGAGCGAGGCGGCCAAGAATTTTGAAGCTGGGCGCTACGATGCAGCAGCTGACTTCTTCATGAAGGCCTACGAGATCAAACCGGTCTCGAATATTCTTTATAATGTGGGCCGCGTTTACGAAAAGGCTGGGGAACTGCAGTTGGCCCTGGATCATTTTGAACGTTTTGTGAAGGCACCAAACGTCGAACAGGCCGCTCGGCAGGATGCCATCGAACGCATCAAGACCATCCGAGAAGTGCTCGCTCTTGAGGAGCCCAAAGAAGACCCGAACGTCAACGCCAAGGTCGAGCCCGCGCCAAAAGCAGGGCCGGATCGTACGTTATCGTATATTCTGTTGGGTGCGGGCGGTGTGACTCTGGTGACCTCCGGCGTGATGGCGTATCTGGCCTCGTCCGCAAACGACGACTTCGAGAATGCTTCGACGCTCGCCGAACGGCGTGACGCTGCGGATTCCGGCGGAACCTACGCCATCGTTGCCGACAGCCTGCTCATCACAGGCGTCGTACTCACCGGAGTAGGCGCTGTGTTGTATTTCACCGCGGGTGAAGGCGACGAACGAACCGCAATCAAACTTGGGCCGACTTTTGATGCGCATAGCGTCGGTCTGGGCCTCGAAATGAACTATTGAGCAGAGTGAAATCCATGAAAAAGTTATATTGGCTTGGAGCACTGAGCCTGCTCATCTCGGGATGCAGCCTTCGATACGACTTCACCGAATGCTCTTCGACCGCAGACTGCATGGCCTTCGCCGCGGAAGGTGAATCTGCAGCCTGCATCAACAACGAATGCATCGCCGTCGCAGAGTGCGAACGAGACGCCGATTGCGCTGACAACGCCCCACGCACTAAATGTGAGGCCAACCTCTGTGTTGAGCCCACGTCGACCAATAATGATGCCGGGATGGATGCCACAGAAGACGTCAATGTCGCCGACATGGGCGACGACACGTCCGATGTGGACATGACGATTGTCCCGGCCTGCACCACAAATACCGATTGTTCGGAAGGCTCGCTCTGCATCGAAACTGAATGCATCGCGATGAAGACTCAGGATTGCGACCAAGTCGTTATCGGCACTGAGGCGCGTTCACCCAAGACCATCGTTCTGGGTGCCGTCCTGTCCAAATCGCCGCCCTACACCAATATTGGCCCTCCGCTTGAAAAGTCGATTCGACTCGCGGTCAAAGAGTTCAACAGCGCTGGTGGATTACCAGACGGCTCACGCATCGTGTTGGTCACCTGCGACGACGCGGGCAACGCCACACAGGCTCAGCGCGGCGCGCGTCAACTGGTCGAAAAGCTCAAGTCACCTGCCGTCATCGGACCGCTTTTGTCGACACCCTTTATCGATGTCGTGACGAACGTGGCTCGGCCAAATGGCACCTACATGATCACGCCGACGGCGAGCGCCCCTGAAATCACAGCCCTTCTGGATGATGGTTTGGCATGGCGCACGTTCCCCTCGGACGTGATTCAGGCGAACGCCATTGTCGCACGACTCAAAGAACTTCAGGCGATCACAAGTCGCCGGGTGACGGTCTTTTACAAGGACGACGCTTATGGCAACGGGCTTTTCAATCAGCTTTCGGCCAAAATCCCCTCGGTTGTGGGCAATAATGGCGTGCAGTTTATCAAGTACGCTGACCCTGCAACGTTTGGTTTCGACGCAACTCAAATCGCGACTGAGTTCGGTCGTGTGATCGGCCAGTCCACAGCAAATCCGGGCAACTACCTGCTGATCATCGGGACAAGCGAAGCCATCAGCCTCGCGCTGGCCTACTATCAGAACGTGGCGCCCACACCGACGCTGTTCACTCACGGAGTGGCGGCCGACCTTGCAACGATTCCGAGCACAAGCGAAGCACTTCAACCCATCGTACGCGCTTTGGGTCCGAATATTTTCCACCCGACCAATTACCCGACCTATCTCACGCGATTTAGCACCGAGTATCCCAACGAACCGCCGATCACGATTTCTACGCTGACCTACGACGCGACGGTCGTGGCATTGCTGGGCATGAGCGGAGTCCCTGACGGCACGGAAATCACCGGAACAGCCATCGCGGCAGCGATGGCGAAAATCGTCGATAAAGCAGGAACTCGGGTTTCCTACGACGACCCAACCTTCTTTTCGACCGGTCGAAACGCTCTGGCTGGTGGCGGAACGATTGACTACGTCGGCGTTTCGGGCGAGCTCGACTTTGACCTCGACACGGGCGACGTCCGTTCGGACTACCTCCAGTTCACGACGTATAAAGACGCGCAAAACCAGTGGCAGCTGATTCCTGAACGAGCCTATTTGTTGGCTCCAGGGCTCTTTGTTGGTTACTGGTTCACGCTCTGCAGTGACTTAAGCCCATCGCCAGGCATGTGTGGAATGACTGAGGCTTGCATCCCGGCAAACGCCGCAACCTCATTATGCTTGTCGACGTGTTCGACGGCTGATCCCATGTGCTTGACCGGATTGGCCTGTTCGGACCTTCCTGACCCGGCACCGTCTGGTGTCGGTGTGTGCGCGCCTCCCCAATAAGTCAAAACGTCGCAACAATGCTGCAACGTCGCTGGAACATTCCAGTGGCGTTTTTTCGTCAAAAGAACACTTAGATCATAACAAACAACCACTTATGAACATTTCAAATAGTGGCACGATATAAGCAACGTATCAGAACATCACCAAGCGAGGTTCTAGATGAAACACTTTTTGCTTATCACTCTTGTTGTTGGACTTCTGGGTGCCTGTGGAGGGGTCGACGACGACGTCTCTGGGCCCATCCCCGAGCAGGAAATCGTGACCGCGACCAACAACAACGCAGACCCCGCAGACCCAGCGGACCCGGCAGAC
>JBFFMO010000361.1:0-5184 GCA_041554035.1 Allomicrovenator sp.
CAGGCAGACCCCGAGGTCGTCGCGGCATGCCCCAAACCTGTTTTGGCCTCGATGGACATCGACGACGTCGACCTGTCGACCGCCCTCTTAAAAGCAGGCGCGGCCGAGGTCATCGCCGACCCCATTGAAACTACTGAACTCATACGCAAACTGCAGCGTTTGCTACGAAGACTCCAACGTCGAGAAATGAAATGATGGATATTCGCTGTTTTGTTCTGGCTGGCCTTCTGCTCAGCCTCGTGCCTTCCACCGTGATGGCGCAGGAAATCACCGAGTTCGTCGATTATGTCGTCAAACCGGGCGATACCTGCACCAGCATCGCCGAGAAATTCTTCGGCGATAAACGACGCTACGATTTCATCCACGCGTACAACGACCTCTCGGCGGATAACCCCGCCTGCGTTGCCGGGCGAAAACTCAAAATCCCAAAAATCCCACCCGTGCCCGATGCACTGCTTGGACAGAAAGGCGGAGAAGTTCGTGCGCGCGGCCCCGAACAAGGCAACTGGGATGATGCTCAAACCGGGATGGACCTTTATTCAGCCTGGCGGCTCAACACACTCGAAAAAGCCAAGGCCGAAATCGCGTTTCAGGACACCTCGACCTTGATGATGTCCGCCAACACGTTGGTGGTGATCTATGGGCAGTCTCAAGAAAAATCCAAAATCATTCCTGCACACACCGTGCTTGAGACCGGTCGACTTCGCTCGAAACTCGACGAATTGGCCGGCGTGAAGATCGAAAGCCCCTCGTCGACTGCCGAACTCGGTGCCGGACAAGCCCAGGTCACCGTCGAAAAAGACGGACTGACACGCGTGGAAAATCATCGCGGTGGCGCAGCGAAAGTGGTCGGCAAGGCGGGCGGAGAAGTCAGTGTCAAAGAAGGCATGGGAACGCGTATCAAGCCCAACGAAAAGCCTGAACCACCGCGCCCCCTGCCCCCAACACCCGCATGGACCGGCAAGAACGATGTTGTGCTCGGGTTCAAAGGGATCGGAGCCACCATCGTCCTGGAATGGAAACCCGTCGATGTGGCCAAATCCTATTACGTCGAGCTCGCCAAGGACGCTCGGGGCGTGAAGGTCGTCGAGTCCGTTTTCGTACCAGGCGATAAAAACCGGCTCGAAATCAAAGGCGTCCCGGCTGGCGTCTATTATGCGGTCGTCTCTGCCGTGGATGCCGACAAATTCGAGAGTGTGCCCACACCCGTTCGACACATTCGCACCGCGCTCGTTGCGATGCCGGAAGGGTCGCTCAACTTGGATGATGCTGGCGCCGAACATGTCGTGCTCGGAACAAATATCCGCGCGCCACGCGGGATGAATTGCCGCACCACCCCTGACGGCGAGTTCGTTGAAAAAACCGCGTTCGTCACCGAGGGCGATACCGCGCTTGAGTGCAAGATTGGCGACGCCATCGGTGTCACAAGCGTCGTCGTCGACACCCCAACCGCCAAGCGCGCCGATGAACGAAAGCTGGCTTTGGGCCAATACCGAATCGTGAAACTCATGTTCGAGCCCTCGGCTCCTTCCGACGTGGTTTTTGAAGGTGATGGCCTTGAAGTCGACACCTCGATGCCTATCGCTGGTGGGTATGCGGTCCGCGTGAAAGCGACCGATGAAAAAGCAGCAACGCTTCGCGCGCATTACGGATCCGTCGCATTGGGCTCGTTCGACTACGAAGTCGGCGCCCCGGCGCAACCGAAGCTGATCGAACCGGACGTTTATTACCTGCAATTGATGGGCGGTTACGCCTACTACGACGGCATTGATGCACTCGATGTCAGCGCGGCCGGCGCCTCGATCCATATTCAGGGCGCCTTGATTCCCACCAAATACATCGGCCTCACCGGCAGCATCGGCGCAGGGCAATACGATTCCGCCGTGCTCGATTGGAGAGCCCAGGTTCTGGTCGGTCTCTTCGAAAACGACGCACGCCCATTTATGTCGCTCGGAGTCGGCGGTTTGGTGATCGAAGACCATATCACTGACCTGCACGCAGGCATTGGGCTTATGCCTTCCATCAATGAACATTTCGGGTGGAGCTTTGATGCCGGTGCGATTTTCACGTCGGAATCAGGTTCTCTTGACGCCATCCCTCAGGCCCGCGCCGGGCTCTGGTGGTCTTTCCGCTGAGTCGTCATGCAATGGACTATGAGTGAAATTATCGCGTGGCTGATTGCAGGCGGAGCCGGCGGACTCGCCGCATCGCTTTACCTTCGCGGCAAGGCGGAGCGAATCGAATCCAAACGACAGCTCGACGAGTTGCGGCTTGAAGCCGACTCGGCCATCTCGAAACGCAAGCAACTCGAGGTCGAGACGGTCGAAGCGACCAAAGCCCTCGATATTCGCACGCGTTTTTTGGCCAACCTGAGCCACGAAATCCGCACCCCGCTGAACGGCGTTTTGGGCATGACCAGCGTCCTGCTCGAGACCGAACTCAACCGCGAACAACGCGACATCACTCAGACCATCGCCAAAAGCGGCGAGTCGTTGATGGCGGTTTTGAACGAGATCCTCGACTTTTCAAAACTCGAGGCGAACGCGATTCAAATCGAGATCTTCCCTTTTGACCCGCGCGAATGTGTCGAAGACGTCCTCGACCTTTTTGCCGGTTTGGCCTTCGACAAGAAGCTCGATATCGCCAGCCGATTCGCGCCTGACCTGCCCAACCGGGTTCTTGGCGACATGATCCGAGTGCGACAGATCCTGTCGAACCTGGTCAGCAACGCCGTCAAATTCACCGATTCGGGCGAAGTCGTCATCGACGTCGAAATGGACGGCGATGTGATGGTTTTTGCGGTGTCTGACACGGGCGTCGGGCTTAGTGAAACGGCCATGGAAAACCTCTTTGTGCCCTTCCGGCAATTGGGGCAAACCAACCAACCCGGCACCGGGCTTGGGCTCGTGATCTGCAAGCGACTCGCCGAGCTCATGGACGGCGAGATTCGAGTCGAAAGCACACCCAAATTGGGAAGTGTTTTTGAAGTTCGGATTCCCGTCACCGTATCCGCGACCTCGTCATCGGACCTGATTTGGGAACGTCCTGGAGTCCGCGTAGCCATCGTCGGACCAGAAATCACGAGCCGCGATGTGCTTGGGGACCGAATTCGTGGTTGGGACATGGTCGCCCAAATTCATACAAGCTGCTCAGAAGTTGATGTCGACAACGTCGATGTCGTGTTGGTGTTTTCGGAGTCGTTGGACGCAAGTGCGGCGCTCCTTCCGCATGATCTGCCCAAGATTTTTGTGTCGTGGGTGGCCTATGTTTCGGGCCACGAAAAGGCCGATGCTCTTGGAACCAACACGGTGTTGGACCGCCCCGTCAGGTTGCGGGCCTTGCGTCAGGCGCTACGCAGTGCCCTTGACGGAGACACCGTCACAACCACGCGCAGATCCTTATCCAAATTCGAAGAAATGGCAGAAGCAGCGCCGCGACGGATCCTTGTCGCCGAGGACAACCCGACGAATCAACGCGTCGCCAAAGTCATGCTGGAACGCCTTGGTTATGCGCCGGTCATCGTTGAAAACGGCGCGCAGGCGGTCGACGCGGCGCGGAATGCCACGTTTGATGTGATCTTCATGGACATTCATATGCCTATGATGGACGGCATCGAGGCCACCCGGCAAATTCGGGACTTCCTGCCCAAAAACGCCCAACCTTGGATCGTGGCTCTGACCGCAGGCGTGAATTCAGAGATCCGCCAAGCAGCCGAAGACGCGGGCATGAACGACTACATCACCAAACCTTTTATGGTCGAGTCGTTGCGGGCCGCGATCGAGAACAGCCGACAAATGCCCGAATCACCTAAATCGTCCAAATCAAAGGGCAACGCGCCGTTGGACCAACTCAAAATGTTGTACGAAACGACTCCCGACGAATTTGTATTATTGGTCGATGGCCATATCGGAAATGTCGACCTGCTCATGAGCGACATGGAAGGGGCGGTCAAGAGTCAAGACCTGCACAGACTCGCCCTCGCCGCCCATTCCCTCAAAGCCAGCCTTCGCATGTTTGGTGATGATCTGATGGGCGAAACGGCAGACAGCATCGAGATTCTCGCCGAAGAAGGCGACCTCGAAGCCGCCATGCGACACCTTGGATTGCTGAAAGCGCGCTGGCCTGATGCGCTCAAAGCGCTAGAGATCGAACGAGATACCTTCGGTGGTGGTTGACAGGCAGGCCGGTCTCCACGAGATTTGAGCCTCCTATCCGCACCGTTGCGCCATGTTTAGAGCCTCACACCTCACCGGCCTCTTTGCGTTGCTCCTGATTTGCTTTCTGACAAGCATTTCATGGGCAGCAGAATTGCAGGTTTGGCACGCGTATCGCGGTGCCGAAGAAGACGCGCTCAAAACGCTGACAGACACGTGGAATCAGGGGCATCCCGATACACCTGTGCGTCTGCTTTCGATCCCTTACGACGCCTACGCCAATAAACTCACGAGCGCGATTCCACATGGAAACGGGCCTGATGTGTTCATCGCGGCGCACGAGCGAGCTGGCGATTGGGCACGTTCTGAACTGCTGCTGCCTTGGTCAAAAACCGAGGCCCCGTGGAGTGCCTTCCACCCCACGACCGTCGAAGCCGTCACCGTCAAGGGCAGCGCCCTTGGCATCCCGCTCGCCTATAAAAGCGTCGTTCTTTTTTATAATACCGACATCATCAAGACCCCGCCGGCCACCACCGACGAGCTGATCGAGCAAGCCACGATTCATACCGTGCCCGCCGAGGGCAAATACGGTCTGGTTTACCAAGCCTCAAACTTCTACATGCATGCGGGCTGGTTATTTGGCTTTGGCGGACACATTTTTGACCAGAACGGCGAGCTCGATCTGGCCTACGAAACAAATGCCGAATCGATCGAGTTTGTGCGCGATTTGGTGCTCGATAAAAAGATCGTCCCCGAAGAATCCACCGGGGTTTTGGTCACCCAGCTTTTTAATGACGGCAAGGCCGCATTTGCCATCAATGGCCCGTGGTTCCTGGGCGAGATCAAACCCGAGCTGCATTATGCGATGGCGCCGCTGCCGGTCGTTTCCAAGACCGGGCTTCCGGCACGGCCGTTTTTGACGGTCGACGTGGCATTTTTGTCGTCGATGGCGGCTCAGCCCAAGATTGCCAAAGAGTTTTCGCTCTTTTTGGCCACGGAGTCATCGAGCATAATTAGCGCCACACAATGC
>JBFFMO010000362.1:0-5166 GCA_041554035.1 Allomicrovenator sp.
CGAGCTCGAGAGCTCCAGCGCCAATGCACGTCAAGTGGTCGGAAAGCCGAGAAATCTCGCCCATGATCGTGCGGATATAGTTGCACCGCTCAGGCACTTCGATCTCAAGCAGCTTTTCGACTGCGAGGGCGTAACCGAAGTTGTTCAGAAGCGGGCTGACGTAGTTCAGACGGTCGGTGTACGGAAAGACCTGTGTCCAAGTTGAGTTCTCCGATTCCTTTTCGAATCCGCGGTGCAAGTAGCCGACTTCGGTCTCACACTTGACGACGGTTTCGCCATCGAGAGTAAGCGTGAAGCGGACCGTACCGTGCGTCGCCGGGTGACTCGGTCCCATCTGAAGGATCATGGGCTCCGTGTGGATGTCCTGATCGATTTCTTTATAAATATCTTGAGCCATATCCAATCACTCCGCGGCGCGTGAGCCCGTGGCCTGGTCTTTATCTTTGACGAAGTGGAGATATTCTTCGACCGAATCGCGTTCGGGTTTCAGAAGTTCCATACGGGGTTGGGACGCTTGAATCGCGTAATCTTTTCGGAGGGGATGCCCTTCGAATTCTTCATAAAGGAGCACGCGACGCAAATCCGGATGA
Source organism: Allomicrovenator sp. (assembly GCA_041554035.1). GTDB lineage: Bacteria > Myxococcota_A > Bradymonadia > Bradymonadales > Bradymonadaceae > JBFFMO01. The sequence goes on from JBFFMO010000362.1 coordinate 591, forward strand.
TTTGTGAAGTTCATGCCGTACATGTCGTAGACTTCACGTTCCAGCCATGCAGCACAGCCCCAAAGCGAAGCCACCGACGCAATGTCGATGTCGTCTTCCTTGAGTTGCACACGCACGATCAGCATGTGTTTCAACTCCATGCTGTAGAGCACGTACACGACGTCAAACCTGGGCACACGGTGATGGTAATCGACCGCAGTGATATCGCGCAGGAAGTTCATCTTGGTCGCTGGATCGTCGCGGAGAAACTCCAAGACGGTAGCCAGATGCTCACGATGCAAAACGATCGTGTCGTTTCCAAGTCGAGAATGCGAGTGAACTACTGCATCCGCGAACTTGGTTTGCACCAAATCGATGAGTTTCTTAGACATTATTTCACCCGTTGAAAGAGCGGGTTTTCGTCAGCGGCAGCGGCTTGATCCCGGCTGCGCTTCTTTTCTTCGTAGGCGTATTTGCGCCACGGCTCGAGTTCGATCTTTTCCTGAAGCTTAACCAAGCCGTCGAGGACTTGCTCGGGGCGAGGTGGGCAACCTGGAATGTAGATGTCTACGGGGATGATCTTGTCGATCCCTTGAACCGTCGCGTAGTTATCGTAGAAGCCGCCAGTCGACGCGCAAACGCCGAACGAAATCACCCATTTGGGCTCGGCGATCTGTTCATAGATGCGCTTCAGGTAGGGGGCGAGTTTGTGGTTCACGGTCCCCACGACCCAAATCACGTCGGCCTGACGTGGAGAGAAGCGTGGAATCTCGGCACCAAATCGAGCCATGTCGTAACGAGCAGTTGCCGTCGACATGTACTCCATGCCGCAGCAGGCGGTTACGAACGGGTACTGGAACAACGAGTTTTTTCGTGCCCAGTTCACCACTTCTTCGAGACGCGTCGTAATGACGACACTTTCAGGAACGCTGTATTCTAATCCCATTCCAGACCTCCCTGTTTCCATTCGTAAACCAGTCCAATGGTCAGAACGGAGACAAATACAAGCATCACGCCAAGCGCGTACAAACCGTGCCCAAGCATCTCGCTTTGTTTCCACGAGATGGCCCAGGGGATGACGAAAATCGTCTCAAGGTCAAATAGGATGAAGCTGATCGCAACCATGTAGAACTTGACGCTAAACCGGTGTTCCTGTGGGCGTCCCAAAGGATTCGAACCGGCCTCGTAAGGCATCGTCTTCTGTTTGGTTGGATTGCTCGGGCCAAAGAGGTTGGACGTCATGGTAATCACCACAACAACAACAATGGCCATGCTGACGAGCAGCACCAAGGCACCATAATCCGAGATTTGCATGCGTTATCTCTTCAATCTTCAAACGCTTAAAAACCACACACGAGAACCACGCAATCGTAGATGCGGGCAACCCTCGTTTGGGTGCCGGGGTGGTAGCACGGCGACTCGAAAGATGTCAAACCCTCGAACCCGTCTCTGCGGCGAGTGCAGCGGCACAACACGCTTTGTTGGGTTTGAAGAATATGAATAGTGGGAAAAGTGTCCAGCGGACAAATGTAGCCATGGGACATGGACCTGACTAACGACGTTGGGGGGGGATTCCACATCCACCGTCCGCCGGACGGCAGCACCATGGCACGTTCCGTGCCGCTGTGCAATTGCGCACGTGCAAATAGCTCGCCTCCGATTTCGGCCAACCAAACAACGACATCCAGCGCAAGATATTGTTAAATAACATCTTTCGAATTAAGGCGTTTGAGCTCAGTTTGAAGACGATATGTGACCGTTTCAATTCGTTTGACGATATCGTTGTAGGACGACGCCCGACCGACAAAAAGGGCGTGATGATTCAAGAAGACCAAATAGCCCGCCATGGCATAGTCGCCACGTCGGGCATGGCTATGAATCATTTCCAAAGTCTGATCGACGTTGGCTTTGGCCCTAAAGGCCAGCTGCCGAGCCGTTGCCGTGGCCTCGGTCACGAGTGCTTCGCCCGCAAGAGCCCAAAATCGACCTTTCCAGGGCGCGCGATCCCGCAGCTGCTCAAGGCGATTGGCCTCTGCCGTCCATCGCTGGGTCAGGTCATAAAGATGGCGGTAATAATCAGGATCATTATTGGCTTCGAAAGCATAGGCTTCGTAGAGACGGCGAAGATGGCCATCGAGTTCGTCACGAAGGCCTCGAAGGCTGCGCATCTTCCACCATCGATCGAGTTCCTCGGAACGTCCGAAAAAGACGCCCTTGATGATGGCGATGGGATCGACCTGCACGAGTTCATCGAGATCGACCTCAAAAGGTTGAGTGTCGACGTCGATCAATCCAACGGAGCGGCCGGATTGCTTGAGGTGAACCGATCTGGGCAGGCTCAGCATATTTTGCTGGGGGGCTTGTTCGCCAGTGACGGCCGGCAGAGCCAGTGTTTTGCGGTTCCTGGTGGTCAGCATCGGCAGCGCTCGACGGGCGCCCGCTTGGCGGTGTTCTTCGAAAAACTCTTGAATGGTTTCAAGATTCTCACGCACGAACGTGTCGTAGCCGCCCTGCTCCTCCACTCGGTCAACCAGAGCGTCCAGCGCGATGGGGATTTCTTGGAGGTCGCGAGGGAGAAGCCCCTGCGATGCCATGACCTCAAGGGCAAAATCGCTGGCCCCCAAATCCCAAAACACGTCAAAAACACTGACTTCAGCATTCGAGGTGAGCGCTCCTCGAGATCGGACGGCTTCGCGCAGGAAGAGAAGCTCCCGTCGACGTTTGCGCTTCACGTAGCCGACAAACCCGAAGGTCAATACGGCCATGAACGCGGCCAAAATGAGAAGAGATTCGATCAACTAGACCTCCGCGCATGAAGCTAGACACTCGATATTGGAATGCAATGGCGTAGACCGACTGAATACGGAAATACGGGACTATCCATAGGGTTCCGAGGTGTCGCGAACTAGAATCCGGGTTCACTCAGTCTTGGAATCGTTTATGTGGACCCGTCTCGGTCTTTTGCTCGCCTCCCTTTTGATCTTCCACGCGTGCAGCGACGATACGAGCGGCGGTTCTGCCACAAGCGGACCGGAGCCGGAAGTGCAGGGTCCATGCATCGACGAGGACGGCGACGGATTTCCCGTGGGAGCCGATTGCACGCTCGTTTTGGACTGCGACGACTCCAACGAAGAAGTCTTTCCAGGACACGGCGAGTCGTGTTTTGACGGCGTAGATAATGACTGCGACGGTGCCGCCGATGAGGGTTGCCCACAATGCAGTGAGGGAGCGGTCAAGCCGTGCGGAAACGCGATCGGCGAATGCTCGGAGGGCACGCAACGATGCGAAGACGGCGCGTGGTCGATGTGTGATGGTGAAACCCGAGCCACGACCGAGAGGTGCGATGGCTTGGACAACGACTGCGACGGCGAAATCGATGAAGGCGCAGAGTCGATCTGCGACGATGGAATCAAATGCAACGGGGCGGAAACCTGCGTGGCTGGCACGTGCGAGCAAGGCGAAGTCGTTGACTGCACCACCTTCAACGGCCCATGTCAGGTCGGTGTCTGCAAAGAAAAGGACGGTCAGTGTTCGGTGACCAATATCGACGACGGAACCGTCTGCGATGACGGCCTCTACTGCACCCTTGAAGGCGCGTGTTCGTTGGGTGAGTGCATCGCACCGGCCCGTGATTGTTCGGCGGCGGGAGACCAATGCAATGCCGGCTCGTGTGACGAAGCGACCGATTCATGCATCAAGTCCCCGGTCTCCGATGGCACCACGTGCGACGATAATGCGTTTTGCACGACCGCAGAAATCTGCACTCAGGGGGTTTGTGGAGGCGGCGCCCCACGCGATTGCACGGCAGCGGGCGATCAATGCAACGTCGGCGTATGTGATGAAAGCGCGGATCTGTGTATGGGCTCGCCCAAAGCCAACGGCGTCGCGTGTGATGATGGAGCGTATTGCACCACGGGAGACGCATGTCAGGCGGGCGCATGTTTGGCCGGACCTCCGCGCCAATGTTCGGCCCAAGGTGGTTCTTGCCGCACGGGCACATGTGACGAAGCGACCGACTCTTGCACAGGCGATCCTGTTCCCGATGGAACGACTTGCGATGACGGGGCGTACTGCACCATCGCTGACGCTTGTGTGGCTGGAACCTGCCTTGGAGGCTCTCCGCGCGACTGCGCCGGGAGCGCCAACCAATGCAATCTGGGGATCTGCAACGAGACCAATAACAGCTGCCAGTCCACACCAAAACCTAACGGAACCGCTTGCACGGACGGACTTTTCTGTACGGCCACAGACACCTGTCAGGCCGGTGCGTGCTCGGGCACGACACGAGATTGTTCAAGCGCCGCTGACCCATGCAATTCAGGGGCTTGCAACGAAGCCGCCGACGCCTGTGTCGCTGTTCCAAAATCCGACGGAACCAGCTGCAACGATAATCTCTTCTGCACCGTCAGCGACCTTTGCACTGCGGGAACGTGTGGCAGCCTTCCCCGAGATTGCACGGCCCAGAGCGACGCCTGCAACGCAGGAACCTGCAACGAATTCGCAGATCGTTGCGACGCCCTGCCCCGCCCCAATGGAACGGCCTGCAACGACGGTGAGTTCTGCACGGTCAGCGATGCATGTGTGGCCGGCTCGTGCA
>JBFFMO010000363.1:0-5130 GCA_041554035.1 Allomicrovenator sp.
ACGGTCTCTTGTTGACCGATTGCATGGCGGAACCCGGCCCAGCCCTGACCCAAGAAACCATCTGGGACTTCGACTTCGTTCCGGTGGATCAGGGAGACATTGCGGTTTGGATCGATGGAAAGGTGGCCGAGAAAGCCGTTCGCGGAGCCGTCATCCATGGCTCCACCACCACCCGTCTGACTTTCCGAGACGACGATCGCGTTCATCATTTTGTACGCATGGGTAAAATAGGCGACGATATTGTGATTGTTTTTGGCGGCGCCCAAGAGGGGCTCATGATGATTCGAGGGACCGAAGAAGAGCTCATTTCATGTTATGGACGCTAGCCTCTGTCAGCGACGATGAACCCATTCCAGACGGCACTCAGGATAGCGAAGAAACCTGATTTCGTGCACACTCCCCCACGCCCCGAACCGAGTACGTCATGAGCGAGATCACCCGCACAGTTTTCCTTGATGATGGTGACCAGAAGCTGGCCCTTCAAAAGTACACCCTGACCGTCAAAAGCGGTCCGAATGCGGGTATGACTCTCGAAGGCAAAGGCCGTCTGGTTGGCATTGGAAGTTCACCCGACAACGAACTCTCGCTCGATGACTCGGCCGTGAGTCGCTTTCATGCCGTCATTGAAGTCGATGCCAAGGGCTATCGGCTCAGCGATCGTGACAGCAAGAACGGCACCTTCGCGAACGGCCTGCGGGTCGGCGAAGTTTATCTGGAAAATAACACCTCGTTTCGTGTCGGGGATTCGGACATCGAGTTTCGGACCACTGGCGAAGAGGTCGAGGTTCGTTTCAGCGGGAAAGACCGTTTTGGCGCGATGCTCGGAAAAAGCCTTCAAATGCGCGAGATCTTTGCGATTCTTGAGCGAGTCGCCAAAACTGATGCCACGGTGCTGATCGAAGGAGAGTCTGGAACCGGAAAGGAGCTCGTCGCCGAGGCCATCCACAACACCAGCCAGAGAAAAGACGGCCCCTTCATCGTGGTCGATTGCTCCGCGATCGCTCGCGATATCATCGAGTCCGAGCTTTTTGGCCACGTCAAAGGCGCTTTCACCGGCGCTACAGGGACACGTAAAGGCGCGTTCGAAGCCGCCAACGGCGGAACGCTCTTCTTGGACGAACTTGGAGAGCTCCCCCTGGACCTCCAACCGAAGCTGCTTCGTGCTTTGGAAAAGCGTGAAGTCAAGCCCGTGGGCGGCAACGACTCGATCAAGATCGACGCTCGCATCGTGGCAGCCACCAACCGCAACCTCTTGCATGAGGTCAAGGAATCGAATTTCCGCGAAGATCTCTATTACCGATTCGCCGTGATTCGAGTCGACTTGCCGCCACTTAGAGAACGCACCGAAGACATCCCACTCTTGGTCGAGCATTTTCTGGCCTTGGCCAACGAAATGGCGGGTCGCACCGACATCGACATTTCGTACAAGACGATGGAGAAGCTCAAGCGCCACAAATGGCCCGGCAATGTCCGTGAACTCAAGAACTTCGTGGAACGAGCCGTCTTGTTGGCTCAGGGCGACCAAATCGAGACTCGCTTCCTGAGCGGACAACAGGTGCCTCGCGAGGAACCGGTTGCAAGCCAAGGTTCGGTGCCCATGGCGCAGATGGCTTTGGACGAGAACCTGCCCTTCAAGGATGCCAAGAACCGCATGATTGAAGAGTTCGAGCAGGAGTACTGGAAAGGTCTCCTGGAGCGCACTGGCGGCAATGTATCCAAGGCTGCCCGAGTCGCTGGCGTTCATCGCAAGTCGGTCGAGTACATCCTCAAGAAACTCGATCTGACGCGTGAGGACCTCTCGTGAACACGACGGTTATCTGCATTCCGACCTACAACGAAGCCGAGAATATCCAGACGATCATTCCTGCGATTTTTGCCGTTGTTCCCAAGGTCCATATCCTGGTGATCGACGACGGTTCCCCCGATGGCACTGGCGCAATCGTCGACCGCATGATCGAAGAAGACGACCGCATTCATGTGATTCATCGCACCGAAAAATCCGGCCTCGGGCCCGCGTACATCGCAGGTTTCCGCTGGGCTTTGGAGCGCAACTACACACGCGTGCTCGAGATGGACGCGGATTTCTCGCATCAACCCCGTTATTTGCCGGCGTTGATTTCGAACCTGGATGATTACGACGTGGTCGTGGGTTCGAGGTACGTCACGGGTGGTGGAACTCAAGATTGGGGGCTTGCCCGACGGCTGATCTCACGCGGTGGTGGAATTTACGCCCGCGCGATTCTGCGAATTCCCGTTCAAGATCTGACCGCGGGTTTTGTTGCCTGGCGTCGTGAGGTGCTCGAGAGCATCGATTTCGACCGCGTTGGCGCTTCCGGGTATGTGTTTCAGATTGAAATGAAGTACCGGGCTTTTCAGGCCGGCTACAAGATTCTAGAAGTTCCTATTACGTTTCCTGATCGTCAGGTCGGCGTGTCCAAAATGACGCCATCGATCGCCCTTGAGGCGATCCTTCGGGTCTGGGAAATCAAATTTCGGTAGGCATATGGAAAGCACGTCTGAGAACCGTTTAACCAAACCCTTGGTGGCGATCGGCTTGATTGCCGCTGCCGCACCCCATTTCTTTTTTGCGTCGCCGCTCCAGTTGCACCTTGAGGGCAACATGAAGGGTTGGCTGGGTCTCATCGTATGGGCGCCAGCAATTCTGGCGGGCATTGCGTTTTTTCTGGGCGTGGAGTTTTCCGGGCGAGTGCGGCCCGTGAAAGACGTCAAAGTGACAAACGCTTCGTTGGTGCTCGCCCCCTTGGTTTGGCTGATTTTTTTGGCGCTCTGGTTTGAGCCTTGGTGGACTCAGATGCAGGGATTGCGCCCCATGGAAGAGCTGCAAAAGGTCTTGCCTTTACAGGCGGGACTTGCCGCGCTGCAGGTACTTTTTTGGCAAGGAATTGTGCAGTCCAAAATCAACGAACAGGTCGGCCCGACGGGGCGTGTGCTTATCGTTGTCGGGTTGAACGTTGCGATTGCGCTGCCCTTTGTGCTGCATCCTTCGGCGCTGATTCACCCCTGGGTTGATGTGATCGTTCCCACTCTGGTGTGGAGTCTCTTGATCGCCGTCGTGGCGGAGACCGGCGCGCAGCACCGCACGACGATGATTGTGGCGGCGTTCTTTGGTGGCGCATTCATCTGGTTCCAACAGGCGCTGCTCCTCTGAGGCACCCGACGGCTTTCGTCACCCTGCCTGCCGACTTCCTGATCTGGGCCGGCTGTGAGCTAGAAAATCAGCTCCGGGCCGACCTGTATCCCCAGACCCTGGGCGCGATGCCGCACGTTGTCCGACGATTTCTCAAGCTCTTCGAGTCCAAACAAATTCACGCCGATCTTCACTCGGCCTTCGATGCCCGTCCGCGGTTCTTTACGCGGCGGTGAAAGGGTATAAGACACGCCTGCATGAAGGTACCAACCCCACGTCTGCGAGGCTTCATCCCATCGCGATTGCGGCGGATCCTCGCCAAAGCTTACGTCGACCGGTTCTGTGTTAAAGGGCTGGCTGAAGAACACGGTTGCCCCAGCGAAGGGCGTGAGCCCGCCCACCGGGTATGCCACGACTACGCCAACGTCGGGGGAAATGAAGCTTCCAGCATCGAAGTTATGACCGCCACCAAGCCCTCCCACCAACGCCACTTTCTGTTTCGCGAAGGCCCATTTGGCCTGGACGCGGCCAGAGTAGACCACGTTGTCGACCGGTGGGTCCGCGTTCGATTTGCAATCTTCTGGCGTTGCTTTAGTGAGGTCGCAATCAGGATCCCCGACCCACGCAACGTTGGCGTCGAGTCCGACCTCGATCGTTTCTGTGGCCCCGGTCCGGTAGGTGATCGTGCCGAACACCGCCTTTGCAGAGTCGACGGCGGCTTCTAAGCCTCCGATGGCGGCCAGAGCGTGGTCTCCGGTGGGAACCGTCTCCGGCGTCTCCAGCAGGGCGAATCGCGCTGGCGGCGAGTAGATATTGGGAGTGCACGCACAAAGAGGTAGGACAAGGGATGCGACGATTGTATTTTTGAATTTCATGGTGATTTCTCGTTTCGCGCCGGAAACTGGCATGACTCTAACATGATCCTAGGTCTTTGTTTTTGCTGTTTTTTCATAAGAAAACATGGTCAAGAGCATCGCTCTCAGATCCGTGACCGGTCTGGTAGGCAGGCATCCTGCCTGCAATTGATTTGCTCCTCAGAACACGATTTCGGGGCCGGCCATGAACCCATTGGCAAATTCGTCCTCATCGCCATCGTCAAGGTAGAGCGTGTGGAACTCGGCGTAGATGTTCAGCGTCTGGCCCTCACCGACCGCGAAGGGGATCTTGAAACCTGCATTCAGATATCCACCCCATGTGAATTGTGCGCTTTCGAGCCGGGTTCCCAGATCCTCGTCGTCATGGCTGATATCGACAGTCTTGGAGGCGATGGGTTGAGAGATGAACGCGCTGGCGCCCACAAAAGGCACAAAGTAGCGGTTTTCAAATGCGGCGATGAAGCCCAGGTCGGGTGATACGTAGCCGCCGCCATCCATGGAATATCCTGCGCCAACGCCAGCCGTCACTGCGGCGAAGCCCTTGGTCTTGTCGGGCGCCCACTTGGCTTTGACGCGTCCCCCTAAGATGTAGGGGTCCAAGTCTGCCACCGCATGGGAGTCGTCCACCGCCACAAATGTGCCATCGACACCGACTTCGAATTGGTCACTCACCCCTCTCTTATAGGTGCCGGCGATTGCCGTAGCGGAAAAACCGAAGAGCGCGCCGCTCCCACCGCCAGCGACCCCTGCTGCCTGTTGTCCTTCTTTCAAGGTTGCAGACGACTCCAGCAGGTTGATGCGGGCGGGAGGAGAAAAGAGATGCGCCTGACATGCAGGAGCTGAGGCGGCGACGAATATCGACAAGATATAGCGTGTGATTTTCATGGAAATTATCCTTCGAGCGTGGATTGCGGCGTCATTCAGAAGACCATTTCGGGTCCAAACATGACCCCAAGGCCAACGGCTCTTCCGTCCTCGTTTCTTATGTCCAAGAAACTTACTCCTGAGTAGAGGTTGAGCACCGGCCTTGCCTGACTGGAAGGCAGCCTTTGAGTGTAGATTGGCATCTTCAAGCCCATGTTGACGTAGACCCAGGCGAGCGCCAGC
>JBFFMO010000364.1:0-5128 GCA_041554035.1 Allomicrovenator sp.
AAGCTCACTCCCACTCCCAACATGACGGTATCTTGGAACTCAGGATCGGCACTTCCGCGCGAGATCTCGGAGCGAGAGTAGAGCAAGTTCTTGATGTCGACGTTGAGCGAAACCATGTCGCCCAAGAACATGCGTACGCCAAATTGAAGGAATCCGCCGGGACGGAATCCTTCGAGCGCCTCGTCAACTCTGCCACCGTCAGCTGCAGCCTCTGCCCCCTCTGTCACGGCCGAAAACCCGCCCGTGATATGGAAGTCGTAGGCCAGAGATGTGGAACTCAAGATGGACACTTTTCCGAAAACTGGCACATAGGAAAGCCCAATATCGGCCTGCCACTTGATGTACGAGTAGGTGACGTCCGCAAGCGCTGCCGGCGTCAAGGACGAGGCAAGGTTATCGGAGAGGTCCGTTTCGAATTGAAGGGCGCCAAAACCACCGGATGCAGCAAAGCTCCATTCGTTGGTCAGATGGTACGAGAGACCCGCACCTACAAGCACATTGCGGCGAAAGCTGTCCGCGATCGTAAAATTGACCTGAGGTGCAATTTCAAATCGCGTCGAGCGATAGAGCAGCTTACGACGAACGATGTCGCCACCGCTTACGGCCGCGTCTTCATCTGCAAATACTGTGGTGGGAGCCAGAAGCGCGACCAAACTAAGAATCGCGAGTACCCACCGAATGTTGTTCTGGAGAGCCATCAATAACCTCGGAATGCGTTCTCGGTCCTTCAGTCGGACGATTCATCAGCGACAGAGTCGCTGTACTCAAATGAAGTGGGAAGAAATACGCTCAACCCTCCTCCGATAGTCACGACGTTTGCCAGCGCGCCAGGAGACCCGATGAGATCTTGTGTAAAGACCAAGTCTCGGACTTCCATGTTCAACGCCAGCCACTTATTCAGGAAAAACCTGGAGGACAGACTTACCGTCCCGCCTGGTGTTCCTTTTGCCCCGGGTAATCCGAGTGATTCAGCATTGATGTAGGCTCCACCTGCGGTGAGCGCAAAATCGTAATAAACGATGGCGGAGTTAAAGAAGGAAAACTTCCCAACAAAGGGGACGAATCCTACTTCAAGGCCACCTGCCCATTTCACCACCGGCGTATCGGCCGAGGCACCCGTTTGGTTCGCAATCGACTCATAAGACGATGTGACTCCACCCAGGGCGTCGCCGAAATCGAACCAGTCAAACATCGCACCGACGTAAAACGATTCGGCGATGTGATAGTTGCCCTGAACGCCAACTTTGAAATGACGATAAATATCGTCGTTCACCGACGCACCAAAGCGCGGGGCGAACTCAAAACGTCCTTTTTGCAGGACGGGCTTGGGCTGTACGACATGGATTTTGTCGTTAAATTTCGCTCGAACTTGTTGAGCCATAGCATCAGATGCAAGGCAGCTCAGAGAAACCAGCGCCGCCGCGAATACCAGAAAACTGGAGCGCGAACGCGAGCGCGATTCATTAGGGTTGAACATACATTGTCCGTTCAATTCAGCGACGATAATTAGACCTCGGCTCTATACCACACGCCCTCACAGAGCGACAAGGAACTAGTGGTGTTGCCCTCCCGAAATCTCACATAAAGAGCGCCTCGACAAACTCTGAGGCTTTAAACTCTCGAAGGTCTGCGACGCCTTCGCCCACACCGATGTAGCGAATCGGAGCTTCCAATTCTTCGCAAATGCCTAGAATTACACCACCTTTCGCAGTGCCATCGAGTTTCGTCAGGACGATTCCCGAGATATCCACGGCCTCAGAAAAGAGCCGTGCCTGCTGAATTGCGTTCTGCCCGGTATTCGCATCGAGCACCAAAAACGTCTCGTGTGGGGCCGAATCGATGACTTTTGAGGCCACTCGTCGAATTTTGCGGAGTTCATCCAGAAGATTCACGTTGGTGTGCAATCGACCCGCAGTGTCACAAATAATGACATCAACGCCGTCGGCCACGCCTTTTTCGATGCCCGCAAACACGACCGATGCCGGATCGGCATCGGACTCGCCCTGATGGACCGGAATATTGGTTCGGTCACCCCAGACGGCGAGTTGTTCCACAGCGGCCGCGCGAAAGGTGTCTCCAGCAACCATCAGGACTTTCTTGCCCTGCTTCTGAAACTTGCTGGCAAGCTTGCCGATCGTCGTGGTTTTGCCCGCGCCGTTTACGCCAACGACCAAGATCACGAAGGGAGTATGGGCATCGAAGTCGATAGCCTTCTCTCGCTGGCTCAGTTTTTCCTGCACGTGCTGCCGCACGAATCCCCACACGCGAGCTGGGTCTTTCCGGTCATCGCCTGTGAGTTGTGACTGAATCGCTTCAAGAATGTCGGCTGCCGCTTTGGCCCCGATATCGGCGGTGTAGAGAATTTCCTCGACTTCTTCGACCAGGTTCTCATCGAGTTCGTCGCATTTAAAGAGCTCACCGAGCCTACCAATGAAGCCTTTGCGCGTTTTGGCGAGCCCATCGGTCAAGGACGTACTGGTCTCTTCGACGACCGGTGTGGGCTTGGTCGCTGCGACGACCGGCGCGACCTTCGGGATGGCGGGTTGGGTGGTTCGCTCGGAACGTGGCTGGAACGCTTCCGAGACTTCGGACAAGGCCGAAGAAGAGAAGTCCAGACTCGTGTCGTCGACCATTGCGCCCCACCCGTCCGAGTCGTCAGTGGCTTCGGAGTGGTCGGCCCGATTGCGCTCTGTCGCCTCTTGCGCGGTTTCACGACGGCCTTTCTCGCCCACGACCCGCGCGGCTTTGGCGCGTTTCAGCTCAGCAAGCGACATCCCATCGTGAATTTCGACCGGAGCAGCCACCTCGTCTCGGTCAGAGAGAAGATCCTTTGACGGACGTGCGCTGGATTCGACCGGTGGGGTCGCCTTTTTTGCATCCGGCTTGTCTTTCGATCGGCCGAGGAACAACACCAACGCAATGAGTAAAGCAACGACCACCGCAATGATGATCCACGTATTTCCATCCATTCGAACACCTTCTGTCGGAAGCGAGGGCAAAATGTGGGAACGAATCCCAAAGGTCAAGCGACCCGAGTGCCATCCGCGGGATCATTGTCGGAAAGTCGGACCGAAACGATCTTCGAAACGCCGGGAGTTTCCATGGTGACGCCGTAAAGAAGATCCGCAGATTCCATGGACCGACGTGAGTGTGTAATCACAATCATCTGACTTGTCGCGCTCATCTCTTTGACCATTTGGGCAAATCGCCCAACGTTGGCCTCATCAAGTGGTGCATCGACCTCGTCGAGCACCGAAAATGGCGTGGGCTTGAGAAGAAAGATCGAAAAGATCAGGCTGACCGCCGTGAGCGCTTTTTCGCCGCCGGATAGAAGAGAGACATTTTGAAGCCGTTTGCCTGGCGGCGAGACCTCGATATCCACACCTGTCGCCAACATGTCGTCAGGGTCGGTCAGGATCAAACGGGCGTGGCCGCCGCGAAAGAGACGCGGGAAGATTTCTTGAAACTTCGAATTCACCGACTCAAACGTCTCCCGGAATCGGCGGCGAGATTCTCGGTCCATTTCTGCAATCGCTTTCTTCAAATCCGATGCGGAGCGCTCAAGGTCGTCTTTCTGTTCCGTGAGGAAGTCCCGGCGTCCCTGAGCTTCCGTGTACTCTTCCTCGGCCATGGCGTTGACCGGACCAAGCCCTTCGATGCGTCGCCGCAAGTAATCTCGCCGCGCCACCCACTCACCCTCGGGCATTTCGATCGCATCGCGCACAAGGCGCGCCGCTTCGGGCAACAAGTCAAAGCCGTCGCGTATCTGCTCATCGACATGCTCGATGTTCAGTGCCAACTCCCGCTCCGAGACTTCCAGTGCTTGAACACGTGCTTTGGCGGCATCCAGCCTGTTTCGTTTCTCCCGAATCGCGGCTTCGAGCACTTTGAGCGCCTCAAGGGCCGTTGCAGCGCGCTTTTTGGAGTCATCCAGCTCGATCTTGCGGGTATGAACTTCTTTGTCCAATTCGACCAAATCCTCACCCTCACCGCCCAGCGCCGATTCAAGGTCTGCGATTTTTGCACGGGCTTCGTCGCTTTCGCGGCCGTAACGCTGAACCAAAGCCTCGGTCGACGCCAGCCCGCGATCGATTCGCATTTCGGACTCCTCCAGACTGCGGCGGCGTTCCAGCGTTTGCGCCAACTCCACTCGTCGTTCTGTCAGGGCAAGATGGAGCTTCTCGGAATGGCTCTGTTTCTCGCGGGTCAGGGCCTCAAGTTCTTGTACCTGTCGCTGAAGGTCTTCACGTACCGATTCGAAATCTGCCTTACGGGTCGCAATTCGCTCCAATTCCTCCACCAACTCCTCTTTTCGACGAAGGATCGGGATCAACTGGGAACGGTGACGTTCCAGCGACTTATCGACGCGTTCGACTTCTCTCTGGTCGCTTTCTGCCTCGCGTTTCGACGATGAAAACGCGACCCGAGCCTCGTCGTGGACGCGCCGCAGGGTCTCAAGTTCAAGGTGCAAGCCGCTCACGACCTCATCCTTCTTGGCAAGGTTGGCCTCTAACCGCTGCACTTCGACTTCGAGTTTGGGCACCGAGCTTTGCAGCTCCTGAATTTGTTGTTGGCGACGCACGAGGGCCTCGACGTTTCCAACTGACGCGCCAACGATGATTCGACCGTCGCCAAGGATCAGCTCCCCGGTGTCGAGGACCCAGATATCGACGTCTGGATGAGGGGTTACGCCCTCGATGTCCTTGGCAAAATCCAGTCCCTTGACCAAATCATCGACCCATTTCTGAGCGTCAAAGCTGTCACCGACCACCCTGAAAACGACCCGACCTTTGGGCTTGGCACCGCGTGCAGCTTCGATCGCCGCACGTTGTGAAGTCACCAAGATCTCGGACAACTGGTCACCCACAGCTCGACCAATCGCATCCACATGCGCCGCAGGCAGCCGCACCAGATTCGCGAGAACATGTTGGTTGCCCAATGGCCGCTGGCTCCCCCGGAGAAACAGGACATTCGAGCTTCGCGTTGAGCCAGGCATCGCATGGTCGACCCTCGCACGGCCGTTGTCAGCCCGATCCGTGGGGCTTTCGAAGTCGATCCGATAGCCGTCCGGGTCTGCCACAGACGTGACCCAGACGGCGTTGCCGACGAAGGGCTCGCCGGCGTCCAC
>JBFFMO010000365.1:0-5124 GCA_041554035.1 Allomicrovenator sp.
AACCTCGTTTCATGAATATGGGCGATAAGGCCGAGTTTCCGATCGTCATTCAGAATGCGCTTGCTGAGCCCACAACGGTGTGGCTTGGCTTTAGGGCGACCAACCTCGAGGTGCACGAGGCCGGTTATAAAGCCGAACTGGGCCCCAAGGAACGTCGGGAAATCAGGTTTCCTGTCTCTTCCTTGCGACCCGGGCGAGCGGAGTTTCAGGTCGTGGGCCGCACGAACGAAGATGCTGACGCCGCCCAAGATGGGTTTGATATTCTGACTCCCGCAAGTGCCGAAGCGGTCGGGACGAGCGGAGAGATGGAAGTGGGGGGCATTCGACAGGATATTGCCTTGCCGGCTGCAGTCTACGCGGAGTTTGGAGGGCTGGACGTACGGCTTTCGACAACGCTTTTGTCGGGGCTCACCGACCTTCTTGTGGATGTGATTCGGTATCCCTATCGATGTGCCGAACAACTGGCCTCACGGCTCATGACCGTCTCTTTATTGCATGATTTTTTGCCGGCTTTTAAGGGGGGCCAGGTTCCGTCGTCTGACGAAATGCGCGACGCAGCAACCGACGACTTGAACGAGCTCGTCAAGTTGCAGCAATCCAATGGCGGCTGGGGTTTTTGGTTCAGCGGCCGCACCTATCCTGTGGTCACGATTCATGTGGTGCACGCCCTCGTTGAAGCCAGGAAGGCTGGGTTTGAGGTCGATGATGCGATGCTATCCAAGGGCCTGGGTTATTTGGACGGGATCGAGAGGCATTTGCTTCTTTGGGCCATTTCGAAAAAAGCCAAACGCAATTTGATTCTGCATGCCGCATGGGTTCGAAGTCGGGCTGGTTTTGACGAGGTGAAACGCGCACACTCCATTTACAAGAAGGACGGCGAAGGTTTGTCAGTGGACGCGTTGGGTTGGTTATTGAGTATTTTCTCGAAGGCCAAGAACGCCGAGGCTTCGCAGGTATTTGAAGCCCTTCAGAATCGGCTTAGTTACGATGGGGGAAAAGCTCAATACGTCGAAACGATCGCCGAAGAAGACAAACATGTCTTGCTCTGTTCAAGCCGTCGTTCCAACGCGATTGTGTTGGATGCCTTGATCGATCATCAAGAGGCGAACCCGAATGCTGGTGGGCTTCCGACCTCCAAAATCGTGCAGGGTTTATTGGCGCATCGATGGAAGGGAAACACGACGACGCAGGAAAATGCTTTTGTTCTCTTGGGGCTGATGCGTTATTTCCACGCCTTCGAGAAACACACACCAAGCCTTGATGTGAGCGTTTTTGCCAACGAATATCTGATGGCAGAACATCATTTTGAGGGCCGGCAGACCGATATCCTTCAGACCCCAATCCCGATGCAATGGCTCCAAAAAAACGATCCGATTTCGTTGGGAGTCTCGGCGGAAGGCCAGAGCCGGCTCTATTGGCGGGCCACCATGAAGTGGGCGCCCAAGGATTTCTGTCTGGCTGCGGAAGACCGGGGCTTTTTTGTGAACCGTGTATTCGAAGCCGTCGACGATGCTGCCGATATTTCCCGCGCCGAAGATGGGACCTGGTTGGTTCGGGCCGGGGCGAGGATTAAGGTTCGAACCACAGTGGTCGCGCGAAAGACGCGGCATCATGTGGCGTTGGTTTCGCCGATTCCCGCGGGTTTTGAGCTTCTGAATCCGGAATTCGCAACCACCGAACACTTGCCGGACGAGTCGTCTAGAGGCCAGGGGCACGATATCTGGGCGCTTGATGGTCCACGTGGGCCCTTCTTTATGTATGATTTCTGGTGGAGGCGATGGTTTGACCATCAAGTCCTTCGCGACGATCGAGCCGAGGCTTTTGCCGCATCATTATGGCCGGGCGTTCATGAACACGTGGTGTTTGCCCGTGCGACGATGCCGGGTGAGTTTGTCGTGCCCTCTGCTCGCGCCGAGGAAATGTACGAACCCGAAGTGTGGGGGCGGTCGGAATCAGCGCGAGTCGTGGTCAGCGGTTAGCGGCCAGCCATGAGCGGTGATCGGTGTCGGCCGTGCTGAGTTTCAGTTGGCTTGCCTGCGTTTGGGACGCGGCCTGGGCGGGAAGATGCTCACGGACCAATCCAATCCGGGCTTCACATCTTGCCCGCGAACCCGCGAACCAAGTCATGCTTCTGTGATTCCTGAAATCCGACGAACTGAAACCCGAGACCCGAAAACTGAAAACCGACCTGTCATCGTAACTGTGCGAAAAAAGATCTGAATAAGTGCGATTCAGTCGCGTCTGACCTACATCGACAACGAATCAAAATGGTATCCAAAATGTTATCACTCACCGCAAAGAAAATTCAGGAGCTCAACATGAAGCCGACGATCATGACAGCACTGGCGCTAGCATTCGCCGTCTTCAACCTCTCGGGTTGTTTGATTGTTTCTGACAACACAGAAGGTTGTTACGACGACTGTCGCGACTACGAGGTCTGCGAAACGTACTGCGATTCGTGGGAATGTTGGGACGAGTGCTGGTGGGAGACCACTTGCGACACCTACTGTGAAGACACGACGGTCGACGTAAACGTCGATGTCACAACCACAGTGGATTGTTTCAACGACTTCGATTGTGGTGAAGGCCAAATCTGTGTCGCGGATGTTTGTAAGCCTGCTGACACCACAGATACCGGTCTTGCCGGCTTGTGCCAGACCTGCTCGAACAACGCTGATTGTGTCGAAGACGACGCTTTGTGCATCAAGCTCAACTTCGACCAAGCGACCTCGACAGGCGAAAAAGTTTGTACTCGCACTTGCGAATACAACCACGACTGCCCATCGGGATTCGAATGCATCAACGTGAGCTCGGAAGTTGGCGTTCCCGCACAGTGCTTGCCTGTTAAGGGCGAGTTCGAGAAGCGCACCTGCAACCCAAGCCCTGAGCTTGAGTGTGTCCGCGCCACCGATTGTGCTGTCGGCGAAAGCTGTGTGAACAACAACTGCAAAGGGCCAAACGACGCACAATGTGACTCGAATAACCCATGTGCTTCGGGCCAAACATGCCGCAACTTCGCATGTGTCGCTGTCGACGCTCCTGAGTGCACCACTCGAACAGATTGCCGCTCAGGCGAAATCTGCATCGACGGAAACTGTGAAGCAGCTGCCGCTGAAGGTTGTGTATTCAACGCTGAATGTGACGGCGGAATGTGTGTCGACGGAACTTGCCTCTCGACTTGTACTTCAAACGCACAATGCGGAAGCGGCGAGAACTGCCGAGCCGGTCTGTGTGAGCCAGCTGAATGCCGTCGCACCGCAGACTGTGGTGGTGGCGAAATCTGTGTCGACGCCTCGTGTGAGAACACCTGCAACAAGACGACGGGCGCTGGCTGCACCACTGGTTACGCATGCAACACCCTTGGATACTGCGAGCCTGACACCAACGTGGCATGCCGCACCAACGCTGAGTGTGGTCGCGACGAAATCTGCACCGCAGGCGATTGTGTGACTCCTTGCACATGCAACCAAGACTGCGGCACCGGTCAGGTCTGTGACTTGAACTCGGGAAGCTGCAAAGCTCCTCCGACCACGCCAATCACTTCGTGCCAGACCACCTGTGATTGCCCCGGTGGCCAAACATGCACCGCTGGCCAGTGTGGCTGATTGCCCAACACCACGCTGACCTGCATCGCACAGACCCCGTCGCTAACCCGACGGGGTTTTTTTTTGCCTGCAGTGGGCGGTGAGCAGTGAGCAGTGAGCGGTGAGCGGTGAGCGGTGAGCGGTGAGCAGTGAGCAGTTGGTGCGCGGGCATCCAAGGTGTCGGGTTTCAGGTGGTCGGGTTCCAGAAGTCGCAGCGTGGTTCGCGGGCATCCTGGGTGTCGGGTTTCAGGTTGTCAGGTTTCAGAAGGCGCAGCGTGGTGATTTGGTTCGCGGGCATCCTGCCCGGCACTGCGATTTGTCTGTTCGCTTAACGCCTCGGAGCCATTGATTGGCGATGCGGAAGTCCATAAGCTGCCCAACACTGTTCAAGGTATGGGGCCCAATCATGCGAATCCAATGGCCATATTTCCTAATGCTGCTGGCGGGATGCCAAGCCTCAGAGGAACTCACGACACAAGGTGACGCCTCGTTGCTGGATGCGGGGTCCGATTTCGCGCTATCGGACCTGAGTTCAGACATGGCTCAATCCGACACGGGAGAGCCTGGACCAGTTGTGCCACCATCGTTCAATGTTTTGCCGGAATGCGTCGAATTCCTAAACCCCAGTGTGTGCGAATGGGCCAACGCTTCAGATAACCTCTTGTACTGGAGGGTAAAAAGCGTCGGCATCGTCACCGATGTCGTGACAAGCTACCGGGACTCTTCATCCAACGAAACCCTTTGGATAGAAACGGGATTTGGTGAGTGCGAGCGGCCGAGCATTGCGATCGAGATCAAGGCCGAGGTCTTGTGGTCGTGGCTGCCCATCCCTTCCAACGAGGTTTCGATCATCCTTGGTCCTGGCGTTTTGTCAGACCTTGAGTCGCCAGTTTATTGGGACACGGTCAGCGATCAGATGACGAGGCGCACGCCGGGCATTGGGTTCGAGCCCGATATGACGATCGGGGCCGCTCTCGACCAACATCCCAGCAAAGATAATACGTTCATCTTGGATGGACCGCTCTTTGGTCAGCGGGCCGACAAAATGCATTTTTACAGCGCGTATCCCGCGTGCATCGAAGTTCCGCCACGCCTTGAAACGCTCGATTTCGAAGCGTTTAAAGACGAATTCGCCGCGTGTTCGTTTGACCCAGATTCGCCATTACGAACAAGTCAAACAAGAAGGGCGTCACCAGATCGATATTCGACCACCTGCAATCTCATGAGCCTCACGCAGAATGGTTGCCGACCCGGCGAGTGTTTTCACGGATACGTCTGTGAGGACACCAAATGTGTTTGCCCACCCGAAGTGCCAAGCTGTCCTTAGACTCGTCAACACTCATCATAAGGTTGTTTCTCACCGCTCACCGCTCATGGCTCACCGCTCACGGCTCACTGCCTACACCGAACGCCGCTTGTAACCCTGCACCGCGTAGCGCACAATCAGGGCCTAAGAGAGGTAGCCAATGTCCGATGGACTTGAGGAAGTCGAGGCAGAATCGATGGCCGCCAGCCCCTTTCACAACGTCGAGTTGTTTCA
>JBFFMO010000366.1:0-5123 GCA_041554035.1 Allomicrovenator sp.
AAAGTGAAAAACAAAGGGTTCTGCCATGTCGCTCTCAGGAACGTCGCACGCTGTGTGAACGTTCTAAGGCAGATAGCCTGCTCGGGTCATTAGTTCAAGCGGGCTCTTTGCGAACCAAGGGACGGGGCGCACCAAACCTGACCGAACAACCTTTTCCGGCGGCTTTTGCCTCGTAGAGCGCGGCATCCGAAATTTCCATCAACCCGTCGGCCTCTTGGGAATGCTCTGGAAAAAGTGCGATGCCAATCGAGACGCCAATCTGATGGCGACGTCCCTCGATTTCGATCGGTGCGTTAAGCGCGTCCTGGATTCGCCAGGCCACCGCATCGACGTCTTGTTCTTTGGCGTAGTCGTCAAGCAGGACCACAAACTCGTCGCCGCCCAGCCGAGCCGCCGTATCCTGCGCGCGAACAGCCTTGGTCAGTCGACGGCCGACCTCAATCAACACAGCATCACCCTCAGCGTGCCCATAGGTGTCGTTGATCGGCTTGAATGCATCAAGATCAAGGTAGAGCAACGCAGCGGGCTGTTGGTGGCGTTGAGCGCGCTCAAGTGTGTGTTCAAGCCGCGCCTGAAGCAGCAATCGATTGGGTAAACCGGTCAACCCGTCATGATGGGCCTGAAAAGACAAAGTGGTGTCGGTGTCCATCGAGGTCAGGACCGCCACATAATTATGAATGAACCCGTCGTCGTCAGCGACACAATTGATCGTCACCCAAACATGTCTGACCGAGCCGTCTTTATGACGAAAATAGAGTTCGCCGGACCAATATCCGTCGCGAACCATACTCGCCCAAACACGATCCAATGAATGCCCGCGCAGCGGCACAGCAAAGTCGGATGCGCGCTCCCCGCTTGCCTCAGCAGAGTCATAACCGGTCAATTCGGTGAACGCCGCGTTCACACGAATGATGCGATGTTTGGAATCGAAGATGATGATCGCGTCCCGCGCGGCATCAAAAACGACCGCCGCCTGGCGAAGTCTTTCTTCGTTGCTACGCCGGGCCGTCATGTTCTCGATGACTGCGCCCATACCTACAACAACACCCTCGACCATGTCGGGCACATAGTTGGATTTGATATGACTCTTGCGATCGCCAAATCGAATTCGGCGATCGTAGCCAACCTCGATCCCCTGAAGCGCGTGTTCAATGCCGTCGCGAAGTTCATCAAAAACGTCCTCGCCGATGACTTCCACCAGTGATTTCCCTTCGAGCAATTCAGGCGAATCAAACCAGTCGTGAGCGCGCGTATTTTGAAGCTGGTAAGTCCAGTCGCCATCGACGTAGGCCACATAAAACGGAACCAGATCGAGCATGAACCGCACCTTTCGAAGTTCTTCCTTCGTTTCGGCGAGTTCGGCCCTGAGGCGGTCGAGTTCTGTGGAATCCTGAGTCATGGCAAAAAAATGGCCGGTCAAAGGACCGGCCGATTCAATGAGTAACGAATTAGCGCGTCAACTCGATCGTGGCGCTCTTCAGCACGCCTGTATCCGAATTGGCGGTATCAATGACGCTAAGCGTCCAAGTTCCTTCACCGGATTTACCGTTGAAGTCCTCGACGACGTAGACTTCGCTGAGGTCATCAGCTGAATTGCTGTCGCTTCGCTTCAAGGTTGCGACGGTTCCATCAGGTCCCGTAAGCAGGATCTTGATGTCGCCAATATACGAGTGAGTGATTTCGATCATCACCGCAAGGGCTGTGACTTCGCCGGGTCCTTCGACCGTGAATTCCGAGACCAATCCGGTAGGATCGTTGTCGGGAATCGCATTTCCGGCCGAGAGATCGACTTCGATGAGCTCTGAACCGTTGATGCAGGTTGCGTGAGTTGCACAAACCGCATCGTCGCAATCCGCTGAACCGTTATTGTCGTTATCAGCGCCGTCACCACAGATTTCGCGTGGCGCGGTCATCTCAGGAACGTCCGAAACGGCCGAAGAGCCGTACTCTTCGACGTACTTGTAGCTGAGCCAGCCGTAGCCATCGCCTTCTGGATTCAACGAACCGAAGCTGCCTTTGCCCCACGAGTTCTTGAACAGGAAGAAGCCCTTCTCTTTGACGGGGTTTCCGCTGGCGTCGAGCACGGCCTTGCCTTCCTCGTCCATCTTCGTGACTTCAAGCGTGTCATCCCAACCCACCAACAAAATGGCGTGTCCAGCTCGTTTGACGAGGCTGAGTTCCTTGTCCTTAGCATTCGGGTAAAGGACATAACCTTTCTTGGAGTATTCGCTGTTCACGGGAAGCGGTGAGCGACCGTGGTTCCAGGACTGGTAAAAGAAGGTCAGGCCAACAGGAACGGCCTGTTTTTTGTTGAACATCGTCGCGTTGACGCTTCGCACTTTGGACGAATGCCAGCGAGCGGTCGGGATGAAGAACTTCTCGGCGTCTTTGGCTGCCTGAGGCGCATCACCATTGGTGAAGCACTTGATCGGCTTGTCCGCGTCCTCGCCGGTGCACTCAGCATCGTCCGCCGAAGTCCATCCTTTGCTCTCGTAAGGCCAGGCTGCTTCGATCACCGTGCCGTGGTGATTCACTGCATCGAGATTCGACTGATTATTTGACCCACCAGTGTTCGGGAACGCTCCTTCAAGGAACTTGCTCGACCACTGAAGGTATTGTTCCGAGAAATCTGGATTCTCGGCGCCGGCTGATATGTAGAGGTGTTCGATATAAGCGGTCGAAGCAAAAATCGAACAAACTCCGCGGCCGCCCTGGCTCTTCACCGGGGACTGCAACGAAGTCAATTCAACGAATCTGGCCTGGAAATTCTGGTCGGCCTTGTCTTCGTTGGCCAGCATGTCGTTACCAGGCCACCCCTGCTGGAGTTCGTCGATATTGGCCAAAATCGGATCGAGCGTGACCTCGTCTTCGTTGATGACAGAACCTTCATCGTCTGTCCCACAGGCAACAAGGCCAACCAAACCCAACGCGAGCAACCATTTCAACTTCGAAGAACCAAGATACATCGTAAACTCCAGGTATTCGCGCGGCGCGCGGCGGATCGATTCCAATGGGTAGAATCAAAGCAGATTCCATGCCACCTGTATTTTCGTAGAGCAGCGGGACGATATACCAAATATAGCGTGCCATTGCGAGATTTACTGTGACGGCGCGAAGCGAAAAAATCGGCAACTCGACCTGCCACTTGAGGTCTGAAGTCACCAATGAGATGGCTAGTAGAGGCCAGCCATTTCACGTTTCAGATCACGCTTCATCAAGTCAGCCACGGCCTCCCGAACATCCTTACCCTCGTAGATCACGTAGTAGACCTGCTCACAAATCGGCATCTCTACGTCGAGCTTCTTCGAAAGCTGGTAGATCGATTTCGAGGTTTTGACGCCCTCAGCCACCATATTCATGTCGGCGAGTATCTCTTCGATTTTACGCCCCTGACCGAGCTGGAAACCCAGGGTTCGGTTTCGACTCAGGCCACCGGTGCAGGTCAGCACAAGGTCGCCCATGCCCGCCAATCCCGACAGGGTCAGCGGATTTGCGCCAAGGCGTACGGCGGCGCGGGTCATTTCGTTCAATCCGCGAGTGATCATCCCGCTTGTCGCGTTATGCCCAAGCTCCATCGCGCTGATGGCACCCGCAGCGATGGCGATCACGTTCTTGATGGCGCCTCCGATTTCCACTCCGGGGACGTCCGAGCTCGTGTAAACCCGAAAGACATCGTTCGAGAAAATCTTCTGCACCATCGTCGCAAGCTTATGGTTATAAGATGCCACGGTCACGGCGGTGGGCTTATGGGCCGCAACTTCCTTGGCGAAGCTTGGGCCCGACAGGTAGACCAGATACGGGTGACAATGCATCGGAAGCACGTCCTCCATGATGTCCGAGACCAACATCAACGTGTCGTTCTCGATCCCCTTTGTGGCGCTGACGATCGGCACGCCCACCGGGATTTCATTCGCGATCTGCGAGATCACCGAGCGCACCACGTGGCTTGGCGGAACACTCAAAATCAGCTCTTTGCCATCCACGCATTGATGGATATCCGAGGTGGCTTTGAGGTTATCCGGCAGGCGAAAACCTGGCAGGTAGGTCTCGTTTTCGTGCCGCGTGTTGATGGTGTCGACGAGGTCTTTCTCGTAGGCCCATATCTCGACATCATGGCCGTTTTCGGCAAGAAGTTTTGCGAGCGCTGTGCCCCACGAGCCAGCTCCAATTACTCCGATCTTCATAATTTCCTCTCAGGCTTTAGAATCTTCACGCGTGCGACGGCGCAAGGTCCGAAGTGTCTCGGCCGGGCGGCCAAAAACTTCCTGCAAGCGCGCGTTCGCTTCGCGCATATCGTTAACAAGGTAGATCGCGATCAAATCAACGATTCGGTACGCAACCGGATCGTGAGCCGCCAACAAGGTCTCGAACGTCTCTCGTGAGAGCTCCAAGACCTCGGAGCGAATCAAAGTGTACGCCCCACTATGGTATTCCCAATCTGAAATCAGCGCCGACAACGAGAGCGGCGTGCCAGGCAATCCGTATTGGTCGACCTCGTGATTAAGCGCCGTCTGGACCCGCCGCTCCACGACACCGTCGACCAGAAAAAACATCGATTCACGACGTTGGTCGATGGTCCAAAGGGCTTCGCCCGCAGCCATCACGCGGTAGTCGCATGCATCGACGAGCCGAGTGAGTTCTTCAACCGAAAAATCAATCAGCGCGCCTTGGCCTTCCAAGAGCTCAACAAGTGCGGTTCGCATAATTAAGCCTTTTTCAATCGCCCGATCAGGTCATGAACTTGAGCCTCAAAGGCATCGATATATTTGCTGGGATCGGCAAACACTTCGGCGACCCGTGTGTCGGTGCGACGCCGGCGTTCTCCAAGGATTCTGGCGAGGTTCAGGATAAGCTTGTAAGCCGCGTGGCTTTGTTTATCCCGAAGTTCCGTGAAGACATCACGGCTGAGTTCGAAAGCTGCGACTTCAGCGATCGTTTTCACCGTCGCTGAGCGCAGGCTGAAGCCGTCCAAGATCGACATCTCGCCCACCACACTTCCGGCTCCGAGAACCGCCAACAAAACATCGTCGTCGGCTTCACCGCGTGAACGAACTTCGAGTTCACCCGCCTCGACCAAAAACATCGATTTGGCCGACTCGCCTTCAGTGAACAAGACGTCGCCG
>JBFFMO010000367.1:0-5120 GCA_041554035.1 Allomicrovenator sp.
TCATGCAAATCATGCCAATATTCGAGAGCCAGAAAGCCCATTCGCCCACCCACGATTTGTGGAAATTCCGCCCGGTAATTTCGGGAAGGACGTAAGCAATCATGCCGAAAATCAACATGCCGTAAGCGCCCCAGAATGCCATATGGCCATGCATGGCCGTGACCAGCGTGCCGTGGGTCCAGATATTGACCTGAGGCAACGTGTGCGCAAAACCAAGGAAACCCGCGCCAACGAATGACATGATGCCTGTTCCAACGGCCCAGTTCAGAGCGACGCGATTCTCGGGGTTTTTTCCGCCACGTCGGGACATGGTCACGGTGTAGAGGGCCATTCCGAGGAATGCGAGGGGCTCGAGGGCCGAGAATAATCCACCGACCATCAGCCAGTATTTTGGAGCGCCGATGAAATAATAATGGTGGCCTGTTCCAAGGATGCCGCTCAGGAAGGTCAAGCCAACGATCACGTAGAGCCATTTTTCGATCAATTCGCGGTCAACACCGGTGAGTTTGATGAGCAGGAAAGACAGGATGCCGCCCATGATGAGCTCCCAAACGCCTTCGACCCAAAGATGAACAACCCACCAACGAAAATACGAATCGAGGACCTGTGAATCGAACCAAATCATGCCAGGCAGGTAGAGCAGCGCCGCCGAAAGCAGGCCGACAAAGAGGACCATCGAGGTCGTCGTGTAGCGTTTGGCTTTGATCAGCGTCATGCCGATATTGAAAATAAAGGCGAGCACGTTCACCACGACCAGATAATCCAGCGGGCGAGGGATTTCGAGG
The DNA here is from genome assembly GCA_041554035.1 of Allomicrovenator sp. GTDB lineage: Bacteria > Myxococcota_A > Bradymonadia > Bradymonadales > Bradymonadaceae > JBFFMO01. Next base: position 786 of record JBFFMO010000367.1, read on the forward strand.
AATTTTCGACCTTCCCAATAGTTGAAATGGAAGCCGATGATGGCAGTCACACCCACCAGAACTAGGGTAACGAGCTGAATCCAAGCCAGTTTAATACTGTAGAGCTCAGTATTCGTTTCGGTGGGGATGATGAAATAAGCCGAGCCCATGAAGCCGGAGAGCATCCAGACTACGAGCAGGTTCGTGTGAACGGCACGGGCCGTATTAAAAGGAATAATCGCGTGCAGACCGTCGAATCCCATATGGGCAAAACCCATAATAAATCCGTAGGTAATCTGCAGGACGAGTAACAACATACACGTGGCAAAAAAGGCCCACGCAACCTTATACGATTGGTATTTCATTGGGGACCTCCGATTATTTTAAGGTTGAAAGCCATTTGGCCAACGCTTGTTTGTCTGCATCCGAGAGCGGCATTTTTGGCATTTTTGTGCCGGGCCGAACAGCATTTGGGTCGGCCAACCATTTGGCGAACCACGCCTCATCAAAGCGGGCTCCGACGGTGTCGAGGGCCGGGCCGACGACTCCGCCTTGTCCGCCAATGGCGTGACACGCCTGGCAGAGTTGCCCGTAGATGGCTGGCGCCGCTGCAAGTTTGGCGGTGCCGCCTGGCACATCGACCAAGGATGCTGGAGCCAGGTCGGGTTTGGCCGGGAAGCCGTTCGTGTCGATGTTTCCGACCCATGCCAGAAACGCGATCACGTCGGTGATTTGGTCTTCGGTGAAATCGTATTTCACCATTTTACGCTGGCCCGGATACATGGCTTCGGGGTCTTTGATGAACGCGCGAATCCACACTTCGCCGCGTCTTTCGACGACCTTGGTGAGTTCCGGTGCGTAGTACGCGCCTTCACCAAGCAGGGTGTGACATCCCATGCAGTTATTTTCTTCCCAGATTTCCTTGCCGCGAATCACATGTTCATCGATTTTCTCGGCATGTGAGCGTTCTGGAACTTGCATCAGCGTATCGACTGTTAACCAGAGAAATACCCCCGAAAATCCGGCGGTAAAAATCAGGAAAAACCATTTTGCTTGCGACTTCGATAACATCGGAACCTCCACGTCGGAGTCGTAATGAATGGTTCTTTTTAATCGTTAGTTGGCCGCGGGGATGTGACTTGGATCATGTTTGGCAATTAATCCTACGAATTCGCGGATGTTGTGATTCGGCTTGCCGGGGTTCGCGGGCATCTTGCCCGCTGCGCGACTCGGTTGGCGGGCGTTGTGATTTGGTCACGGGCGTCCTGCCCGCCGTGAGACTCGGTTGGCCGGCGTTGTGATTGGGTTCGCGGGTATTTTGTTTGTTGCGCGACTCGGCCTGCGTTGTGCTTGGGGCATCCTGCCCGCCGTGCGATTCGGTTCGTTCACACGCGCACTTCGCAGCTAGGCCATCTGATGGGCACCGATAGACACGCGACGATGAAGCGCGGCTTCGGTAATCAACCGGGCGACAAGACTCTCGTTGGAGTCTGGGAGCGACCGTAGCAGGCCGAGGGCACGTTGCAGCCCGAGAGGGGTTCGCAAAACACCGACGTAGCGATTCATGGTTTCTTGGATAAGCCTCAGGTCTATTTGCCGACATCGCGACCGCTCAAACCTTGGTTCGTCAGGGGAAGCGGCGGGCAGTTTCTTGATGGCCTGTCGTACATCGGCTGCTGCTCGTGGAGCGGTCACCGCGATCTCCAAAAGAGAATTCGATGCGAGTCGGTTCGCGCCGTGGAGCCCCGTACACGCGACCTCGCCGACGGCCCAGAGGCCTGCGACATCGGTGCGTCCGGCCAGATCGGTCGAAATGCCACCCATATGGAAGTGCGCGCAAGGTTTGATGGGCAACTTCAAATCCGATCCAAGGTCGTTCGCCAGAGCAAAAACGCTCGGGAATTCGACGTCGAGGTGGTGGACGGGGTTTAGGTCCAAGAACGCTCCGTGCCCCCGTTCGCGTGAGGAAAATACTGAGCGGGCCACCACATCGCGCGACGCCAATTCTCCGTCAGGATGGTCGTTTAAGACAAAACGGACGCCTCTGCGGTCGACAATCTGGGCCCCGGCTCCGCGAAGGGCTTCGGTGAGCAGTATCGCTGAATCTGGAATATCCAGGCCTGTGGGATGGAACTGCACAAATTCCAGATCGGATAGTCGCGCGCCCACGTCGGCCGCCATCGCGAGGCCGTTTCCAGTCGATTGGGCGGGGACTGAAGTGTCTCGCCATAAGCCACACGGACTTCCGGTTGCCAGCACCAGAGCGGCTGCCGTCATGCTTCGTGTTTGGTCCTCTCGTTCGAGTTCCACACCGACGGCTCGCCCGCCATTTGTCAGCAAACGACGAGCCTTCCATCCCTCGAGGATGTCGATGTCCAGCTCCCGAACTCGTTCCACCATCGTTTTCATGATGGCCGCGCCGGTGTTGGCGCCTTGAGCGCTAACCACACGTGGAAACGAGTGTGCGGCTTCGTGTTTTAGTTTCAGTTCATTCCCGGCGCGGTCGAAGCGAACACCATAGGCCTCCAATTTGCGAATGATCGCGGGGCCGCGGGTTGTGACGTCCCAGACGACTTCCGGGTTGGATAAACCGGCACCGGCCTGGATCGTATCCCGCGCGTGGAACTCGGGGGCGTCACCTCGCCCAACGGCGGCAGAAATGCCACCCTGGGCTTTTTCGCTGCTGGTCTGAACGCCCAACCGGTCTGGATGGACGATCGCTACACGCAAGCCACTGAGATGCACAGCGACCATTAATCCTGCAAAGCCGCCGCCGATAATGACCACGTCGTAATCAGGCATGATTTACCCTCAGCATGGCGTCGATCGCCGATTTAGCCCGGTTGGCGACGTCTTGGGTGACCGAGACCTCGAATTGGTCCGCTTGCAGACTCCGCAGGATTTTCTGCAGCGAGATACGCCGCATGTGTGGGCACAAAGAACAGGGCTGAATGAACTGCGTATCAGGGCATTCGGCCGCCACGTTCGCGCTCATGGTGCATTCGGTGATCAACGCCACGCGTTCGGGCTTTTTTTCCCGGATGTAGTTCGCGAGGGCGCTTGTCGAGCCGACAAAATCCGCTTCTTTCTGGACGTCTGGTCTGCACTCGGGATGAACCAAAACGTGGATATCCGGGTGCATCCAACGCAATTCGGTCAGCGTTTGGACATCAAAGACATCATGGACGTCGCATTGCCCTGCCCAGGTATGGATTCTTTTGGTCGTATGGCCTTGCACGAACGCAGCGAGGTGACGATCCGGGATGAAAATCACGTCCTCGGAGTCGCACGAGTTCACGACGTCGACCGCGTTCGACGAGGTGCAACAGATGTCGGATTCGGCCTTCACTTCGGCCGACGTGTTCACATAGGTCACAACCTGAGCATCGGGGAATTTTTTGCGCATCGAACGGACGTTCTCGGCCGTCACGGACTCGGCGAGCGAGCAGCCAGCGTCCAGTGACGGTATGAAAACCCGGGTGGTGGGGCTGATGATTTTTACGGTCTCGGCCATGAAATACACGCCCGCCATCAGAACATTCGGAAGGTGTCTTTCGGCCGCGATTTGAGCCAGTCGCAGGGAATCTCCGGTATGGTCGGCCACCCCCCAGAAAATCTCCACCGGTTGGTAATTATGGGCCAGAATCACGACGTTTTTTTCGCGTTTTAATCGTCGAATTTCGCTGATGATGGGTTGGAAAATCGCCCACTCCGGCGCAGTCACGAAATGGCATATTTTTTCCCACACTTCATCAAGGGGAAGTTCTTGTGGAACACCGGAATCAGCAGACATGAACGTCACCTTGGCTAGTTTTTACCCGGGTTTTCCATCGGGGCGCGCGACCAACAGAATCGGGATGTACTTGAGTAAATAGATCCCAAATGCCATGGCCCAGACCACGGAGCTTGCGATCACAACCGAGACATATTGGGAGGGAGCAAAAACCGGCACGATGCCGCGAACGACAACCGCGATATTTATCAGCACGAAGGCTGCAACCACCGAGGGCGTGGCCTCTATTTTTCGTCCGGTATGGCCCATCGCCACCCGCGCCATCATGCCCAGGCTGATGGTCGAAAGTCCGCCCATCGTGACGATGTGCAGGCCCAAATTTGGCATGATGAAGGGCACAAATACATTGATTCCAGAAACCAAAAGACCCAGACCCAACCAGATATGGCCCACGTGCAAAATCGCGAGCATCGGGATGCGAAGCGCGGTCGGGGTCTGCCAGTTTTTCATGCGAAACAAAACGCCAAGGCCGAGTACGATCATCCAGGAGCCTGAGAGCCACGAGATGTTGAGCGCCTGAAGCACCACCAGCACCGCGGTCCCGGCCATCAAGGCTTTTTCAA
>JBFFMO010000368.1:0-5116 GCA_041554035.1 Allomicrovenator sp.
AGATCGTAGGGCTTGTGTACGGAAGTATTTGTCTCTTGGACAAGCGTTTCCCAAGCCTTCAAGACGCCTTCAGGGGTCGAAAGGTCACTACGATCGAGAATCGTCTCGATCAATCCAGCACGCTTCTGCACCATGGCGAGTCGCTTAGGATTGGCTCGGACAGCCTGATCGTAGGTCTTTTCGGTCAGCTCAGCAGCGAAGTCGTCCTTGGACTTTTTCGATCCGCCAGAGCTTTTGCTCTTGGGAGCACCCTCTTCTTCGTCATCGTCGTCGTCGTCGACTTCGACGTCGTCGTCGAGATCAACATCGACGTCGGCATCTTCGTCAAAGTCCTCTTCGAACTCTTCAAACCCTTCTTCCGGTTCTTCGATATCTTCGGCCATGCTTATCCCTCGTCAGAACGTGTTTTGGCGCGCCTTTATCGATCGGGGTGTCGTGGAAGTCAAGTGAGACGGGAAAACCACCGTCTGCGTCCAAATCCGATAAGGGCCAGAAGCCAGAGCAGACCGTTTGATGCCGAAGTCGTGGCACAACCCTCACAATCGTCGGGAGGGGACGAAACGGGGGGGCCGGTGTCTGGTTCGTCGTCGCCCGCTGAGGCCGTTGGCCATTCAACCACGGCACCCCGTGAGGCTCCAAACACGTCGCGGACTTCGACCCGAGCGTATTGCGCTTCCACGACCGGTCCTCGCCAGGTGGGGGCCTGAGTCCACTCTGTGTCGAATTCGCCATCGTGATCCCAGTCGTATCGGTAGGACATCTCGTCCCCGTCTGGATCGACCGCGAGTGTGTTTAAGATCGACTCCCCGTTGAGCAGTTCGGCAAAAACCTCCACGTCCGGCGGGCGATTTGAGGCCGGTGGCGGCGTCTGGTCACCGAGTGCGGCAAAGAGGTCAAGGCGCCCGTATCCAACACCGGCGTTGGGAAATTCGGTTCCAAATGACGCGTCGAGGCCGGTTTGCGCGGCGTTGGAAAGCAGCCGCGACTCAAGTGCGTCGGCGTCATCCTGGGGGAAGGCCTGCATCAACACGGCAAATGCCCCGGCCACATGAGGGCCCGCACCGCTGGTGCCACCAAAAGTTGCAAGCCAATGACGTTCATACCCGGCCTCGATGAATTGAGGTGTCGCCGAAATTGCAGCGTAGGGGTCGTCGGGGGCCGCGATGTCCATGGATTGGACGCCGTCCATGCGGGGCCCGCGCCCCGAGAATCCCCTGAGTCCGCCCGTCACGCTGGGGTCGCCGTTGATATCCCATCGTCCCGCAGAGGCCGCCACCGCAATTCCAACGTCTGCAGTAGAGGGATGAACGAGCGTGCCCTGGTCGACCGTCGGTTTTTCCCAGCCCACTCCAACACCCCAACCGCTGAAATAATCGGTAATCCGACCAAAGATCGTGGTGGCTGTGGAGGTCGTGACATGAAGCGTCCACTTGCCGGCCGGCAGCGAGGCGTCGTCCTTCCATAATAAGAACTGGATGTGGGCGAAACCGCGTGAGGTCATCTCGAACGTGGTCTGAACAAATAAACCCGTGTCGATCTGAACCGGCGCGCCGGGAACGACTGTCACTCGAACCCCCTCCGGGCTCGTGATTTCCAGTGTTCCCGCTGTGCCCTGCCACATCAGGGAGCCAAATGCGCTGCTCAAAAACAACCCATCCAGCTGATCGGGGACGTTGAAAGGCAAATCCGTCGGTGCGCCCGCGATACTGGGAGCTTCGAGGTGTTTGCCGCTCAGATTCAGGTTTCCTGCCGGTGTTACGTGGATCACTCCTTGTGCCCGAGACGTCGTGAGAGCTGTCTCGAAGAGCGTTGAACCGTCTTGTGGCATACGAAAAGGGTCAGTCCACTCGTGAAGGACGATCTTCGCACCGCGGTCGACGGCGTCGGCAAGCGCGTCGAACTGACGACTGGTTTCAAAGTTCTGATTCTGGTTCGCAAGTTCGCTGGCGGCGTAGGTGATGAGTTCGGCCCCGGGCGCCACGCCTTGTCGCGCATGCGGTGCCTGACCGCCGAGCAGAATGCTGGCCACACCCGTGCCGTGGTAGAAATAGTCGAAATTCGGATCGTTGGGGGCATCGATCAGGTTTCGCCCTCGCTCGTACACGGCGTCATCGGTGATCAGCGCGCGTACTTTTGAAGTGCTGAGTCTGACCAGAAGCTCGTTTGGATCCAGAGTGTCGTTGCCGTTCACATCGTCGACGACAAAGATCGGCTCACCCCAGGCGGGGTCGTCTTCGGCAAATCCATCGGAAAGCCCGACGTTTCGGTTTCGGTCATTATTTTGGTCGGCGAACAGCCAGTCCAACTTGGCCTGGAACACGCCATCTTTATTCTCGGTCTGGCCCTGGTGAACCGCGGCGCCGTCCATCAGGACCAAGGTTTCATTGCTGTCTGGTTGACCATTTCGATTCAGGTCGACCGCGTCACGGCCGTTATCAAAAACGCCGTTTGTGTTGATGTCGATCCACGAATAATGACCGCCGTCGGCACGAAAAAAATGGGGATGTGTGGGGTCGATTCCCGAATCGATATCCGCGATCAGTACCCCTGAACCATCGAATCCAAGGATGGGCATAAGGCGCGCGTTCACCGCCCCAATCTCGGCCGTCGTGAAGTCCAGCGGTTGAAGTATGAAGGGGGACCAGGTGGCCTCAGCCCGAATCAGAGTCCGGGTTTTTTTTAAGGTCTCAAGCGCAGAAAACGGCACCCAGGCGCTGTAGATCGCACCGATATGTACGGGGGATGAATTTCGCAGCGCAAAAATGACCCCAGCGAGTTCGAGGTTTTTGATGTCGTCGGAGCGCAGAGTTCGGGTGAATTGTAGAAGCGCTGCGGTCCCGTTCATCGACAGAGAAGGACTCAGACCGCGCCCAAAAGCTGGAGCCTGTCTGCCGTAGTGGTCGATTTGGGTCTTCAAGAACTCGAAGGTGGGGTCGATCTGACCACCGATTTGCTGGGAAGATGGCGTGGGGGCTTGCGTTGGGCGTGTCTGCGCGCTCAATTCTGCCGAACACACGAACCCCATAAAACATAGTAGCCATCGCATATCGTCAAACCATGCCCGACGCGTCACCAACGAACAAGTATAACCAAAACGGCGATTTCTTTCACGCGACTTGGCGCTCGTGGTAAGTTTGTAAATCACTCATGAAGTTAAATGGATGGCACCAGAAATGGGCGAAGCATTCGGCAAATACGAACTCATCGAAAAAGTAGCCACGGGCGGCATGGCTGAGGTCTTCCTCGCCAAGCAGACGGGCGAACTGGGTGGGTTCTCGAAGAAAGTCGCGATTAAACGGATGTTTTCGTACATGGCGGATTCTCCAGAAGCGACGAACATGTTTCTGGATGAAGGCCGGATTGCGGCCAGTTTCAATCATCCCAATATCGTTCAGATCTACGATTTGGGCAGGGAAGGGGAGAACCTCTACCTCGCCATGGAGTACGTGCACGGGCGCGATCTGAAGCGAGTCATCGAGCGCGGCCGGGAAGTCGATTCCCCGCTGCCTTTGAGCATGGCGGTCCATATCGTCTCGCAAGTGGCGTCGGGCCTGCATTACGCCCATGAGCGGCTTGATGAACGAGGACAGCCGATGAACGTGATTCATCGGGATGTTTCACCTCAAAATGTACTGGTCAGCGATCAGGGTCATGTGAAGGTTTGCGACTTTGGTATCGCAAAGGCCGAAGACCGCCTGCAACACACCAAACAGGGGCAGTTCAAAGGCAAAATTGCCTACATGAGCCCCGAACAGTTCGAGACCTCGAATCTTGATCGGCGCACGGATATCTATTCTTTGGGCGTGCTGCTTTACGAGGCCACGACCGGTCATCGTGTTTACGATGCGGACACAGACCTCGAAATCGTGAGGTTGATGTCGATCGGCGAAATCCGTCAGCCCTCCGACCTTGTCGCGGGATACCCCGCGGAGCTTGAGGCGATCGTCTTGAAGTGCATCGATAAGGATCCGGCAAAGAGATTCGCCACCGCCGAAGAGCTTCATATCGCCGTCGAGGAGTGGCTGGATAAGACCTCAAGTCGACCGAGTGCGATGCATATTGGTCGTTACATGAAGGCACTTTTTCCTGAATTGAGCGCCAAAGAAGCCGCTGAGGATTCTTTTGAGCACGAAGACAAGACGATGATCATTGAGGCTCCGTCTTCGACCACAGCAGAGATGCTGAATGTGGACGAGTACGTGCGATCATCGGTCCAGGAAGAAAAAGTCGTGGTCGCGGACCAGTCGGATTGGGATGAAGACGAAAGTGACCAAACGGTGGTGATCGTCGGTTCCAATGACCAGACCGCGGAAATGGATGCGTTCCAGCGCGATCGCCTCAAAGAGGCGTCCGAGCCCGGTGTTCCGAATCTGGAACTGCCCGTTTTTGCACCAGCCCCTGTCACGGCCGCACCCGTCGCACCGGCGCCCGTCGCACCGGCGCCCGTCGCGCCAGCGCCCGTCGCGCCAGCTCCAGTGGCTCCGAAGCCGTTGGCTGTACCACGGCTGGAAGCTGCGCCGCCGAGTATGCAACCCGCTCCGGCGGCGGCTCCGAGTCCGATTCCATCTCCGGTCCCCGGCCCCACGGCGTCTGAGCCTGCGGCACCCAACGTGATGGGTTCGGTTCCTCCCGGGACTTTGGCGCCTCCACCCAATATCCGGGGCAGCGTTCCGCCCCATATGGCCGCGCCAGGACCACGTCCCGCGGCCAAACATGCGGCTCCCGTCCAACGAGACCCCGTCGATGATGCCGATGTATCTCTGGACGGTTTTGTCGTGTCTCGCCGGAAGTCGTCCTTCCTGATTCCCATTGGGTTTGTGTTGCTCGTCGCCATCGCGGCGTCGGTTTTTTACATCCAAGTGAATCAGGAGTCCGACCTCGAGAAACAAGCGGTGGCGACAAATATCGATCCTAAGCTGCTCGACGACGATGCTATTCCGGCACCGCCGACCGTGGCCGTGGCGTTTGTGAGCGACCCGCCGGGCGCAAGTTTCATCGTAAACGGGCTGCCTGCGCTGACCGAGGGTGGTGGTTTAACGTTGCGTGAGGGCCGGCCAAATCAGGTCGTCGCTTTGCTTGATGGGTTTGTGCCCGCTTCGCTCACGGTCGAGGGAAA
>JBFFMO010000369.1:0-5107 GCA_041554035.1 Allomicrovenator sp.
GCCAGACGATCGCTGACCACCGTGCACAACATTCGGCCGAGCTGGATATCCGCCAGCATCAAATGACCGAACGCGTCGCGCCGAATCATGGGGAATTGCTCAAGTTCTTTGTGGTCCAGATTCTCGATGATTCCCTCAGCCACGACGGCAACACCCCACTTGCGGCCCTGACTGCGCCCCTTGATCACCGCCCCTTCCAAGATACGGGCGAGCGCGTCAACAGTCGTCGCTTCCGGAAATTCTTCGGGGATCAACGTAAGCGTTGCGCCAGCTGCTTTGCCGATGCCAAGGGCGAGGTGACCTGCCTGACGACCCATGCTGGTGACGATATACCAGCGGTTGCAGGTCTGCGCGTCGCGCATCAAGTTCTTGACCAGTCCCACGCCGACATGGCGAGCCGTGGTGTAGCCGAACGTGGGTACGCCTTCAGGCAGAGGCAGGTCGTTGTCGATGGTTTTGGGGACATGAACCGTTCGAAGCTTTCCACCCATGGCATCCGAGATGGTCGCTGCGCCAAAGGCTGTGTCATCACCGCCGATGGTCAGAAGCATGTCGATCTGATTCATCTCGAGTGTTTTGACCACGCGGCTGAGGTTTTCAGGCTTCTTGGGATTGGTGCGGGACATCCCAAGCACACCACCGCCTTCAAAATGAATCCAGCCCACGTCCGACAACGAAAGCGGGCGCATGTCGTTTTCCACCAGCCCTCGATATCCGTCGGCAACCCCGTAGACGTCCCAGCCGACATTGAGGGCTTCGATCGTGGCGGCGTTGATCACCGAGTTGATGCCGGGGGCAGGGCCACCACTTGCGAGAATAGCGATACGAGGTTTTCGTGACATGAAGTGCTCCGGAACAGGTGAATTCGACGCAATTTAGGTCAACAGGACCCGAGTCGCAACGACCCAAGATCCAAATCCGTCTTGGTTCGTTTACATCCTTGCAGCGTCGAAATGTGTCCGCGTTGCTTGTTTGTTGAGGAATGGACACGAAGTCCCTATACTCGACTCTAGAAAAATCTAATCGACAGCAGAAGACGAGGAGTGGTTGTGAGCAAAAAGCAACAACGTTGGGCCAGTGATGACGACGCCAATGACCTGCTAGCGGGTATCCTTGACGAGACCGAAGACGACGCAAAGGCTGAAGAAGAGCGAATTCAAGCGCAGATTCAAGCCCGAGATGCCGAGGAACGTCGCCTGCGTGACGCCGAGAACGAACGTAAACGTCGTGAAGCCGAGGCACGCATTTCGGCTGAGACCGAACGGCAAGGCCACGTTCAGGAACGACGAACCGCCCGCATGGAAGCGTTGAAGATCGAAGATCTGAAAGCCCGTGGCGAGTGGATCGATCCCGCGATTCTGGCCAAAGAGCAAGCCGATGCAGCTGCCAAATTTCGCGAAGAAGAAGACGCTAAGATTCGTCGCGACGCCATTGCAGCCGCAGCAGTTCAATCGGCAGCTGCGGTCGGTGGTCCCATTCCCGCGAATACGAACACTTCGAATACCAAGCTCTATGCGAGTCTTGGTGTTGTGGCTGCGCTTGTATTGGTCGGTGGCGGAGTGCTTTTTGCGATGTCTCAGGGGTATGAAGTCGACCAGACGGCTTACTCCAAGACTGTGTTCAAGCCCAAAGATGTGGCTGTAGCGCTGGTCGAAAAAGGCTTCACACCGCTGCCTAAGGCTGAGGTCGTCGTTGAAGAGGAGCCCGCGGCGAAGAAGAGTTCACGCCGCTCATCGCGTTCTTCGAGATCCGCCAAGACGTCGAGCAAGCCGGCCGCAAAAACCGCCAAGACGGATACTGTCGGGAAAGCGGGGGCAAAGGCGGCTAGAGACTTGGAAAGCATCCTTGGATCTTCGTCGGATCCCTTTGGCGGAATGTAGTCGTCAACCTCTCCTGCTGTCTTTCAACAAGCCTCGCCTCGCGGGGCTTTGTTTTTTTCGGGTGAACAACCTAAGGTTGGCCATCGGAAAGAGCCAAATGACCACATCTGCATTTTCGCCCGATCAACCTGACGTCCCCGTCATGCTTGGTCCACAACACCTCGATGAAGTGATGGCTTTTTTGTCACGCGACATCATTCGCAACATGTTCATGTTGTCGTGGGCCGATAATTACGGCATCGCCGCGCCGGGGCAGCCCGATCTCTTCCATTTTGGGGGCTTGCATCAAGGGAACCGGCTTACGGCCGTGTCGTTGGTGATCACCGGCCGCCTGGTCCTGATCGAATCTGATGACACAGGCGCCACGGAACGACTTGCGCAGTGGTACCGCCGTTCTCGTTTCCAATTTGAACATATCGTCAGCGCGCGCGACGTCGTGACGCCATTCTGGCAAAGCTACGGCGACGCAGATCGTTTTGCGACCGCCCGGCTCGATCGGTTCCAAGAACTCTATGTGGTGGAACGTCGGGCGTGGCTTGGTCTGCTCCCATCGCGCGCCGATCATGTGCCCACAGCGTTGCAGCTCGCCAAGACCGAGGACATCGACTCGGTGTTCTTGGCTTCGGCCCGAATGCACGAGGAAGAAACGCTGGAGGACCCACTGCAGCGCGATCCCGGGCATTTTCGTCGACACGTGTTGCATCGAATCGAGACCGACCGAACCTGGGTCTGGTTCAACGAACATAAACGCTTGATGTTCAAGGCCGACGTATCCGCGCAAAGTCGTTACGGAGCTCAGGTTTCCGGTGTCTACACGCCGCCCCTGGTTCGCGGTCAAGGCATCGCCACACGTGCGATGGTCGACATGTGTGACGCGCTCTTCAAACGTGGATTTCCGCGCATCGTCCTCTACGTTAACGACGACAACGTCGCCGCACGCCGCGTCTACGAAAAGGTCGGGTTCACGTTTCATTGCCCTTACGAAACGGTCTTTGTCGCCGAGGACACATGAGTATGTCTGTCTCGGTTCATAAAGAGAGTCTGCTGCGGCTCACACGTTTTGCGATCGTGGGGGGCTCGGGCGTCATCATCAATCTGGTCGTCTTTCAGCTGCTCTTGCTGGCGCTGGAACCCGCTGGTTTTGCGACCTCGACGGCCATTCCTATCGCCAACGCCGGTGGGATTATCGTGAGCATCTTTACGAATTTTCTTCTGAATGACTCGTGGACCTGGGGCGATCGCATCAAGGGTGACCGTAAGGAATGGGTACGCCGGGTTGGACGTTATTACGTGTCAGCTAGCTTTGCAGCCGCTGTGCAGCTGATCGTCACGTCGGTTTCGCACGCCAACTTCTGGGAGGCACTCCTCTTTGATTGGCACGGAATTGCCCTGGCGCCGAACGCGGCTTTGCTCACAGGCATCGCATGTGGCATGGGGATTAACTTCATCATTTCTCATAAGTGGGCTTTCAAGGATGCGAAGAACGCCTAAATGGCTTGGATTGGTTTGGCTCTTATGGGCGGGGTGCTCTCAGCCCACCAACACACGCAGCGACGAACTCGAAGGAACTCCACCCCCACCGAGCGAAGATCCCTTCTTTTTTGTCGCGATCCCTGCGGACGCGGTTGCTGCCGATACAAAGGGGACGATCGGAGCTTCGGCTGAGCCCAAGACCGAGCCCGATCCCAAATCAGCCGCGGCCCCGACTGAACCGGTTGACGTCAAAGTCGAGCCTGTTCTGAAGTCGGCAAAAGACAAGGCGCTACCCCTTCCCAAACAAGAACCACCGCATTACGCGTGCTTTTCGTGCGTCGAAATCTGCCTTGTCGACAACGACTTGACTCAGTGTGGCGACAAAGAAGACACGATCTGCGGCTGGGGCGTACATCCGTCCCGAGATGTTGCCTCGAACCTCGCTGAGGTCGAATGCAATGGGGCTTTGGACATCGCTCGCGAGTCGGTCCGATTTGCCCGCATTGAAGGAAGTTGCCCGATTGCCACATGTGAAGCGCAGTAAACGTTGTTTTGCCAGTTCAATTGGGTTATGCGTCTACGAACGAACTGATCCTCGGAATCCGAGAATCTCACCGTCTGGAGTGTCAGATGTCCAACGACCAGAACAATCCATTTGAGGACCGTCACGATACGATGACCCGCCTGCAACCCATGCAGGATAAAGGTTACGTGATTGTGGTAACTCGCGCGTTCGGGCCGAACGGCGAAGACCTCATTGATCACGATGGCCCTCGATTTAGTGGTGAGCCTGGAGTGAAACTGCGTGTGAAGCAGGGAGACCTGATCGAAGACGTGGTTCTCAGTCCGTTTTATGGCGATCACACGAAAATCTCGAGTGTGCCGTTTAAGGAAGGGGTTCCTTGCCAGCTCTTTGTAGGTGGCACGGATATTCCGCTTGATAAGATTCCAGGCTTGGATACTGAAGATGGCGGCGATTTTTACGCTGTTTATCTGACGCCCAAGCTCAAGGAAGGAGAAATGGTTGCCATCAATAATATTTGGGGCAACTACACTTCGCAGATGCTCAGTGAAGGCGAGATGATCGCCCTCATTGGGGAGAACGAAGGCAAATAATCGTCAGCTTGACAGTCCCGAAGGCCGCTCTTATAGTGCCGCGCCTAATCGGGTGCCCGGAATGCCCGGAAGCTTTGTATATTCAAGGGTTCAACCTCTTGTGGACCGTTCGGCGTCGCTTTTGACGTCGCACTTGTGGAGAAATCATGTCGGAACAAGTGTTTCGAAATCATGGCCAGCTTTTTGAAGAAGCCGGTCTCGCAGAAATTGCCAGCACATCCGAATGGAGTGCCGAGCGCAGTACGACAGTTCGTCACCGACTTGAGGAAGCCCTCACGCGTTTCGAATTGGTCCGCGAAGAAATGGAAGAAGGCGCCGTCATGGGCGAGCTTGAGAATCAGTACCACTGGGTTGGCGCAGTACTGCGAGGACTTGGCTACACGTTTAGTGTTGCCGAGTTGACTCCAGTCGGCGACGAAACCGTGCGCCCTGACTTCTCCCTGTTCTACAACTCGGACGATTTCCGCACCGCGCTGCCACACCGTGGAGAGCGAGAGTTCTTCCAGAACGTGATTGGCGTTGTTCGTTGCCTCGGATGGGAAGAGTCGCTTGACGAATACCCTGAAGGACACGAAGGCCCAGCTAATCCGGCCTACGAAATCGACAGAATCATTCGTACAACTGGCGTGTCATGGGGA
>JBFFMO010000370.1:0-5078 GCA_041554035.1 Allomicrovenator sp.
AAGTCCCCCAAAAAACCTGAGCATTTTCAGGCAATTCGCGTTCTTGCAACAGAGCGCGAGGATTGCCGATACGACGAACGACGTAATCGCCGCTGTCGTCTACAAATACTGAATTCTGCGAGACCACCCGTTTGTACGGAATCACGCTGGGATCGAAATTCGAGAAGTAGGTCAGCGAATCCACCCGATCGGTGTCTTCGTCCAGGGTATTCGGACCACCAAATGGGCTAAGATCGCCGTAGGGCTCCTTCAGCCTGCCGTCCGAGAGCGGCCCATCGGGCGTGTAAACGAGTTCTCCGGCACCGGCTTCTGAGGTCAGGGGCGGCGGCGAGGTGGCCTGAGCGACGGGCACCATTTCGGGCGGCTTCGCGTCGCCACCGGTTTTCCCGCCGGCCGAGAGCCTCCCCGTAAAGAACTCATGAAGGACATTCGATCCGTCCAGACGTTCCTGAGCAACCGCGGCGATCGAGACCAACAAAAAGCCCATAAGCAGGAGTGTCTTCTTTTGCATGCTCTATCGACTCCCGCTGATCGCGAAGGTTCCCATCAATCGTCTTTAAGCGCTGAGATCGGCTTAGGCACAGGCCAGCCTTCCAATACCAGTGGGTACGACGCCTTCTGCAAACCATAAATCGCCCACGCTTGTTCCACGCTCGTCTTGGATTCTGACTTATCCAAACGCTGAAGGACGATTCCTCGCGCTTCGGCACAGCGTGCGGCCGTGAGTGGGTCCGTGCCCGCTCCAACGGCGTTGATTGCCTTGTCCGCGTATTTCAACGCGCGTTTGGCTTGCCCTTGCAGCAACTCGGACCGGGCCAGAAGCCTGAAGATTTCGCTGCCGAGCCTGGGCTCGGCATGACCCGCCAGTTTTTCCAGTCGAGACCCGACTTTCTTAAGCCTCACCAGTGTTTCGGCCAACAGACTCTCGTTCAGATATTTCTGTCGTGTCGCGAGCGCGGCAAGTGATTGTCCCAGCGCCAGCAGCAGCATGAGTCGAGTGGGTTCATATGAATTCCAAACCTCGCCCTCATCCGAGACGTCGATCACGTCGAATTGACCGACCGCAACCTCGGGTCTGCCACGCGCAATCTCCAGGCGACCGCGGAGACGATGAACCTCGACCTGAATCTTCGTCCCTTTGGCCCCGACGATCGCCTGACCCAAACCTTCGATGACCCGTTCCGCGCGATCCGTTTCGCCCCTGAGCAGCGCAAGCTCGGCCAGCAAGCGATACGCAAAGACACGCCCCACTCCGTCGTTGCGATAGGTGTGGAGGATCCGTCGCGCTTCGTATTCGGCGGCAAAAAGCTCACCGCGACGAATATTCGTCCACCCCCTCAAGTAGAGCACTCGACGGTGGTCGTACGCGTCGTGCGTTTCGATTTCGTCGCCGAGTTCCTCGGCCATGTCGAACGCTTTAAGGGCCAGCCCAAAATCGTCGTACCACATGCGAACCAGGCCCTCGTGCACGAAGGCCTGCGCCGCCCACTCGGTTTCTTCGGCCGCTGCAAAAAACGCCTTGGCGTCGGCAATCCACTCCAGACAACGCTCTTTGTGGATAGGAATCCCGCCTGCTGCATGAAACTCGGCAGCTTTCAGTCGAGACATCCCCAACAATAATGCGTCGCCGGAATCTTCGGCGAGCTTACCCAGCCGTGATTCGAGGAATTCACCCTGTCTCGGGTCGAACCAGACATTCCAATCCGCTGAAAAATAAAGAACTTCGGCCTGAGCTCGGACTTCGTCGGTCGCGCTGCCCGGTGTGGGTGCCTTCATGCCCGGTAAAATGCCAAACGCTGAGCCCTGAAATAGCCGGTGCGGCACCAAACCAACGCGCGTCAAGGCGCCTGTTTCGTAAGTCATCCCCAGGTCTTGAAACGCCAATTTCAAGGATTCTAGGGCATTATCGAGCTTCGAAGCCTGCAACCAGACGTGGGTCTCACGCAGCCTAATCCGAGCCCGGTCAACCGCAGTTTTTTCACCTTGAACGCAGTCTCTATAGAGTTCTGCGGCCATCTCATGTCGGCCGGCAAGCTGCTCAACTCGAGCAAGTTCCTCGGTCGGACGAATCATCGCCCAATCTGGAATGCTCTCTTCGTTTTCAAGCAACCAGCGCCAGATACTCGCAGCGCGATGGTAAGCGTAACGCGCTTCGGCCGTTTCTGCGGCCTCGACCGCGGCGTCCACGGCATCAGCCACACGACCCGATTCACGGCGGTACATGAAGAGTTCGTCAGGAGTCGTTTTTGAACTATGCCGAAGCTCTTCGGCAATGCGGCCGGCCATTCTGGCCCGCGTACGATCTTCCAGGCTGTCCAGAACAAGCTGTCGAATCGGCACCTGACTCAACACAAATGATCCGGTTCCAACGCCTCGAACCAGTCTCAATTTTTGCAGGTGCGCCAGGTATTCTTCGATGGCCGAAATATTTCCCTGAGTAGGAATCACCTTCGAGGAAACTTCCTGCTCGACCACGTGGCTCAGTGTTTCGTCGGCCAACGGCGCCGAGGCCACGGCCAGAATATCCAAAATCGCCCGCTCCGGCATCGAGAGATCAACCATCCGTTTGGAGTAAATCAGGCGAAGCAAAGATGCCGTGGATGGGTGTTCGTCGCCGCACTCGTCCATGAGCGACTCAAGAGCCACATTGATATCGGGCGACTCGTGACTCAGCTCGCGCAACAAAAGCGGGTTCAGGTAGGTACGATTGAGCACAGCCTGCGCCTGACTCGGCTTGATCAACGCACCCGAAATTCGCGCGAAGTCCTCGGCTTCCCTCGCGTCGTATCCTCGCGCCGCCACACGGTTTGCGTGAAAGAGCGTAAGGGTCAAATCGCTGCGCAAAAGGTGGTCATGGGCACCGCGCGATTGATGCTGCCATGTACCAACAATCAAACAGCGAAGATTGCTTTGGGCCAACAGTTCAAGCAAGAGCGATGCACTGTCCCAACTCGACCATTGCAGGTCATGAAGGACCAAAAGGATGGGGCGTTCCTCCCCCAACCGCTCAAGGATATTGCGCAGACCCGTGATCGCCGACAGACGCCCAGGCGCATCGTCTCCCAGCGCCTTGCCCCCCAGCTGGGGAAACATGCAACTCGCGGCGTCGATGTCGTCACGCAGCGTGTCGTAGACGATGGGCGGAAGGCTCTCCAGCAAGACCCGAATCGACTCCACGACCCCGTCCCAGCCCTGAAATGGCCGGCGTTCGGGATCAAAAAAGCGCCCCTTCAAGATCACCCAGCCTCGACGTCCCAGCCAATGGCCCAACGCGCGAAGCATATTCGACTTGCCAACCCCGACCTCCCCTTCGAGCTGAACGTATCGCATCGTATGATCGGAGGCGGTCTGAAGGGCGTCCGCCTTGATTCGCTCAAGCACCTCTCGACGACCCACAAACGAAGTCGGCTCTTCGACAATGGTTGCAGGCAGCAAAACGGGGCGCGCCTCATCCCCACTGACGACCTCAAGCACGTGGTGCAACGTGGGGCGATCATCGGGATGCCTGGAAAGCAGTCCATCGACCACGCTTGCCCACGACGCAGGACAGTCCCGCACACAATCCGCAAGGGGTGGCGGAGCCAACGTCGGACGGTCGCCTTCGGTCCATTCCATGCGCTCATAGGGCGATTGCCCGGCGATAGCCTCGAACAACACGCAACCCAAGGCATACGAATCGCTCTGAGCGCCGACCTCGCCCTTGCCGACTTCGGGGGCAAGAAACGGAATATTCTCGGGCGTGAGCACCAGGGGAATCGCTTTTTCGGACTCCTTGCCGGTCGCATACACCAGATGCTGAACGATGCCGTAATCGGTCAGCTTCACCAGGCCCGAACGCGTCACACGGATATTCGATGGGCGCAGGCTGGCGTGGACCTTATGGAAACGGTGAAGATGCTCCAAGCCCGCAATGATCTGCGGGACGAGTTTTTCAAGCCGCATCAGAACCAAATCAAGGACCTGCTCGGCTTCGGACTCGCGCGTGAATTCCTCGACCACCGATTCCGCGTCGAGCGTATCGCGTGGAATTTCCAGAGTCGGGGTGACGTCGGCGTTGTTGATGCTGAGCATCCCGTATTCGACGTATTCGTCCTGAGGCAAACCGTCTTCGGTCAAGAGCAGCGAAAGTGGATCCGGGGTGACTTCGACGCTGAGAGCGTCAGCGCTGGGCACGTCTCCCGTGGTGTGCCTGCGAGAATCCAGACGATCGATTTCTTCGGGAGTCGGCGGTAGGCGCAGGAAACTCAACAGGTCATAACCGTCGACGAACTCCTCGGTGATCGCCAAGCCCTGCGCGCCAATCTTGATTTGCAGGTTTTCATGAGTCTCGCTGACCGGATCCACGAGATGATGAAAACGCGCCAGATTCACGTGATTCAGGCGAGTGAGGGCCTGAAAATCCAGTCGAAATTGTTCGATATTTCGTGGTCGCGAACGCAGGAAAACCTTCAGGACCACATGCTCCATGCGGACTTCGTCGATGACCTCATAGGCTTCGCCAAGGACCCCTCGCCCCAACTCCTTGACGAAGGCAAACCGAGTGTCCACATGTTCGAGCGTCTCGTCGGTCACATTTGCCTCAGAACGGATCCACACCATCCGCAGTGGCCCACGCTTTGGGCACCATGCTTTGAAGTTCCATCGGGTCGTCGCGATGTCTAAACGCCAGCCCCAGTGTCAGGGCACCAAATCGTACCATAACGTAGCCGGGACCATCACACTCATGCAGATTCTCTTCGGTGAGCACGACTGGATTTCGGGCCAGATAATCGCAGGCCTGTGCGCGATCGAGCATGATGATATTTCGAGTACAATGCGGGCCCAGAAACAGACTTGCAGGCTGGGTCAATTTCCAGACGGCCATATTGGTGTGCACAAAGGGCAACCCGATCGACTCAGCCTTTGGCTTGTTCTCGACCTGAATGTCCGCATTCACAATATGCAGGCCCTTCGTGTTGGTGCGCACTAACCGGTAGTCGTCGAAAAAATCCAACGGGATGCCGAACCAAGTCGCGATCACGGCGACGGACTCGTTCATGTCCTCGAATTCAAATTCAATGAGTCCTCTTTCCATCACC
>JBFFMO010000371.1:0-5060 GCA_041554035.1 Allomicrovenator sp.
ACGTCGCGTGGCGTCCAGGAGCCATCGACATATTGATACCAACGATGTTCCAGATCCACGTTGGCTTCACCAGGCGCCGACACCGACGACAACACATAAACAGCGTCTTTGTTTTGACGGGTGACAGTTGGTGTCAATCCCAAAAATTTGGCGATGCTGCCCTGAGGGTCGGCCTGGCATTCGTACGATCTGTCGGTCTTGACGAAGTCCGTGCATACGATGCCTGACTCAAGCACAAGCGGAACTGGCGGGACCAAGCCAAAGATATAGAGGCCAATCAAAAGGCCGACGCCGGCAACCGGAGCGGCGAGCGATTTGCGTGACTGGCCTGCGAGCCGATGGGCGCCAACCACAAGGGCCAGACCGGTCGCTGAGCTGACGTAGAACCAGGCGGGTTGAACAGATTTCAGGACATGGGGCAGCAGGAAGTTCAGCCACATCACGATGCTGATCGCGTAGATGGCCCAAACGACGGTCTTCAGGTTGTCTCGTTTGTGCAGAAATTCATTGGCGACCATCGCGCCAAAAAGTCCCAGGACAAAAAGCGTCGGGAGGACGCCTCCGGCAGACTTGAAGTAGAGGACCACAAGCGCACTGAACAACGCACCGAGCGCAAACTGACAGATGAACGTCAGGACATCACGGCCCTTTTCAAACCACCGGCGGCTGTTGATGATCAGGACTGCTGTGGCGACCAGGGCGTATGCGGATAGAAGGACGAAATCAATGAGCTGAATCTGTCGCCCAAGCGTCAATTCATCAAAGATAAACCCGCCCACAAAACCCCCGAGGGGAACCCAATGCGCCAGCCAGACCGCGACGGGGTGCTTGAGGAGCTCTGCCCAAGGCGCGGGTTTCATCTGGACGGCAACGCCATCTGGCTCCGGAGGCTCGGTCGCCTCTGATATCGTAAGGGCTGCCTCTGACGAATCTTCAACATCGGCGACTTGTGCAACCGACTCGTCTGTGGACGGATCGGTGGGCGTTTGGTCAGCCTTCTCAGTGGGCATCGGGCGACTTTTTTGAGCTTCGGTCGAGGTCATTTTCGATTTTGCCGTGTCGGGATTTCACCAAAGCGTGATCGCGCCAAAAAAAATTCCCGCCATTTGGCAGTCTTGGCGCGAGTCTTGCGAAGGGTCCGTGTGCGTAAAGCACATCAAGTTGTATGGAGATGTCATGAATTCCGAAATAGGCAAGTCGATCGCCGCTGATTCTCTTTCAGTCGTGGCGTTTATCTCCGCTCACGCGGCAGTGCTTCTCGGATTATGGTGGACGATGTGAGCCGCATGATTTGCGCCGTATTCGCCTATGCGTAAAAATTGCGCTAGCGGCCGCGTTGCCCCGCCAGCATTTCAAGTGCGTTGAGCCCCAGAATGCGTTCGATATCGTCTTGGGAATGGCCACGATCGGCTAATCCACTTGTGATGAGACTGATGTCGCGACAATCGCGCATGTCGTTTGGAATCGGCACCCATCCATCGAAATCCGACCCGATGCCGACATGTCGGACTCCGACCCGGTTGACGATGTAGTCGATATGGTCGAGCACACAATGATGGTCGACCCGGACTTTTCCCGTCAAAAATTTGGGAGCGAACATGATGCCGATCACGCCGTCGGACTCAGCAATACCGTCGATTTCCTCGTCCGTGATGTTGCGTGCGTGGGGAAACACGCCCTTGACCCCCGTATGGGTGCAAAAGAGCGGCTTCTGAGTGACTTTGCAGATGTCGAGCGTCCCCGGCGTGTTCACGTGGGCGACGTCGACTAAAATATTCGCCTCCTGCAACGCCGCGACAAGATCCTTGCCAAACCCGGTCAATCCCTCGCTTTCATTGGCTCCCCGTCCCATCGAAGGAGTCGCGGCCATATTTTTGGAAAAATGGGTGATCGTCATGTACGACACACCGCGCTTTTTCAGCGTTTCCACACGGTCCAACCGACCGTTGAGCATATGCGCCCCCTCGACTCCGGGAGCCAAAGCCAGCTTCTTTTCATCGCGGGCTTTCAGCCAGTCCTGAGGCGTTTGAACCCTCAAAACGTCGGGATGGTCCGCAATCACGTCGTCTAAGTAGTCGATCTGCCTCTGCATTTCGATGAATCCTTTCTCGGATTCCCAGGGGTAAAAATGGATGCCCAGGCATGCACCGGAGTAGTTGGCCTCGAGCATGCGCGGGACGTCTGCATGCCAGACGAGGGGTTGCCCTTTGATGCCTGCGCCGTGTTTCTTGAGCGCGTCGTAGCCGAAGAGGCGTTGCTGGATGATGAAGTCGACGTGGAGATCTAAGATCATGGGAAAGTCCTCAAAGAAATAGAGCGTATGGGGGGCCCAAAATCCAATACTAGCTTGATCCTTGCACCTCTGAGTAGCCGGGACTAAAAGGTTGGACCTTAGACCAACTCCTTCGGTGAGCCGAAGACCGCGAAAGGACTCATCATGAGCCGTGTTCCGTTTTCTCAGCGTCGTGGCGCCCAATGGGCCGCATGGTTCCTTGCATTATTTAGCGTCGCTGTGATTTTCACGGGATACCTGATTGGGCCTCCGCAGCCTGCGCTTGCGCAAGATTCGCAGACTGCTGAACAAGTCGCACCTGCGGACGGTCAGCCGGCCACCAATACAGCGGCGCAGGTCGATCCGCTGGCTCAGGCCAAACACAAGGTCGGCCAAGGAACACCCTCGTCGGTTTTGGACAAGGGCATCTCGTTCCTCGGGATTTTTGTGTTCCTGGGTCTCGCGTTTTTGATGTCCAATAATCGGGGCAAGGTCAATTGGCGCCTTGTGGGATGGGGCGTTGGCCTTCAGGTCGTTTTTGCCATTTTCATTTTTTACGTCCCCGGCGGCGACACCGCTTTCGCAACCGCAACCAAGGTTGTCGACCAATTGCTTGGGTTCACCGCAGTCGGTGGAGATTTCCTCTTCAATTCGTTCGTGACGGGCAAACGAGAAATCGGACTCATCAACTTCGCGTTTTCGGTGCTGCCGACCATCATCTTTTTCTCGTCTTTGATGACCATTCTTTACCATATTGGTGTGATGCATCGCGTCGTGGCCGTATTTGCTTTTGCCATGCAAAAGACGATGGGAACTTCGGGCGCCGAGAGCCTTTCGGCCGCCGCCAATATCTTCGTCGGCCAGACCGAGGCCCCTCTTGTGGTGAAGCCCTACGTCAATGAAATGACCGTGAGCGAGCTCATGACGGTGATGACCGGTGGATTTGCCACGGTCGCTGGCGGTGTGATGGCGATTTATGTCGGCATGCTTCAAGACACTTTTCCCGACATCGCAGGCCACCTTATTGCCGCAAGCATCATGTCAGCGCCAGCCGCGCTGGTGATTGGCAAGATCATGGTTCCTGAAACAGACACTCCGGTAACGGCCGGTGGTGCGAAGATGGAATTTGTCCGGGAAGACATCAATGTCCTTGATGCCGCAAGCCGTGGCGCTGCCGAAGGCCTCAAACTCGCCCTCAATGTCGGAGCGATGTTGTTGGCCTTCATCGCCCTCATCGCCATGTTCGACGCCCTGATTGCGCTGCCGCAGGTTTGGACTGAGAACCCAGTGACCATTCAGCAAATCCTTGGTTATGTTTTCTGGCCCTTTGCCTGGGTCATGGGCGTTCCGGCGGTCGATTGTCTGCATATTGGCCAGCTGCTTGGCATCAAAATGGCCGTCAATGAACTGGTCGCTTACGGCGAGCTGAGCAACATGTTGATGGACCCCAAAGTTGTCCTTCAAGACCGTTCGGTGATCATCGCAACCTACGCTCTGTGCGGGTTTGCGAACTTTGGTTCGATCGGCATTCAGCTGGGCGGTATCGGCGGCATTGCTCCGGACCGCAAACACGATCTGGCCAAGATTGCCTTCAAAGCCATGCTCGGCGGGACGCTCGCCGCGTTCATGACGGCCACGATTGCTGGAATCTTGGTCTAAACTCTGGGGAGTTCTCATGGCGAAGGAAAAGGGTGGGCTCCTTAAAGCCCTTCTTGGTTGTGGATGTCTGCTGGTGCTGATTGCCCTTGCTGGAACCGCCTTGATAGGGTGGGGCGTCTATGAGGCCAGCAAGGAGCTCAAATCCATCGCGCAGAAGACCCTGGACGGCGACGAACTCAAGAGGTTCAAACGTGAATTCCAGATTCCGGAAGTCGCCTCGACGCAGGTCAAGAAGGCCGTTGCGCGTCCCTTGCAGGAGGCCGACCTTGACCGCTTTCTGGCGCTCAACGACTGGTATTACGACAAACCTGCCAATGAAAAAGCCGCCAAGTTGATGGAGCTGGATTTCAGCGATCCGGCCGGCATCCTTGAACTGATGTCAGACGCGGATGCCCAGACTCAGGTCAAAGAACTCCTCAAGAGCTTTCCCAAACAGGTCGAAGCTCAAGGTGGGTGGTCCACATCGGTGGATTCGTCGATCCGCGCCACCTCGATGGCTGCCCTCGCCGACGCCGTGGGCACGGCGACGGGGAAACCCAGTGATTCGGCCGCCACCGCGAACCTGATGCTCGAAAATGCAGATAAGCTCCAGGATGATAAGTGGTTGGCCGACCTTGGCGTGCCCCCCGAAAAGACAGGGTCGCTTAAGCCCTTGCTGGACGTCGTCAAGCTGACCCCGAAATCGTCGTTTGAGGCGTGGAAGGCCGTTCCCGAAGCCAAACGCACACGAGCTGTAGAGGCCTGGCGGCGTCAGGGCCGCGCTGCATTGGGCGCCCAGTTTAATCCCATCCTGAAGACCTGTCGCGCCTTCGGGGCTTGCGATTAGTCGGGTGGGGCTTGACCGGAGCGCATTTGCGGTGTGTGATTCGGCCTAATCTATGACGGAGGTCGTGTTGGGACTCTACGAAAACGCACATGAAGCCATGTCGTGGCTAAAGGCACGAGTGCCTCAGCAGCCGACAGTGGCTTTGATTCTTGGAAGCGGCCTCGGCGCGCTCGCAGACGAATTAACAGACCGAATTGTCCTTGATTACAAAGACATTCCTCATTTTGCCGTTTCGGGCGTTGAAGGTCATGCCGGCAAAATGGTTTGCGGAATGCTTGCGGGCTCTTTTGTGGTCGTGATGCA
>JBFFMO010000372.1:0-5049 GCA_041554035.1 Allomicrovenator sp.
GTTTTAGTGAACGACTGCAGCACCATTTCGTCGCCGACCTTGATGTCGTAAACGTCGATCATCGGCGCAATTTCTTTGTAGAAATACGCGTACCGTTCGTTCAGCGTCTTATCGTCGACCTTCAGAAATTCGGTCATCATCGCATCAAGGTCGCCTTTCGCCTCTGGGAGCGCCTTACGAAGCTTTTCAAGAGCCACCGGGGTTTCCGTGGCGTCCAACTGAAAAACCACCAGCGACGACAAGCGCGACAGGCGATCAATCCGATTCTGAAGGACCTCGTCCGTGGCAATGATGCCGCCTTCATCGACCTCTTTTTTGATGGCATCAAGCTCGCGCGCGACACGGTTTTTCACCTGCATCTCATAATATCTTTTCGAGAATAAAATCCCGCGTTTGCCCTCGGGAATCATCTCTCCGTCGACCACCTGAAAACGGTCAAACGATTTTACAAAAAGTTCGGGATCCGTGGCAATATAACGGACGTAGAGCATTCGCCCTTCGGTCGAGAGCGGCGCCAACTTGGTGTCCAGATATTCAAGTTGGGTCTCGGGGGCATCGGCAAATCCGGCCCAAAAGTCATCCTCCAAAACTCTTAAGATCTGAGCTCTTTCCTCGGCCACTTTTTCGGCATCAGTGCTGATTTCGGCGGCGTTGGTATTCTCCTGCAACATCAGCGCTGCAATCTGCCGCACGTGCGCTTCTTTTTGGGCGAGCATCGGACGGTCGTTGTCTTTGGCCGCCTTACGAAGGTCAAATAACACGCGGTCAAGTTCGCTTTTGCCAAAGGAAGCCGCGTTCCCAAGCGCCATCGGAACCACAGCCTTCACGTTTGGCATGGCCCTCAACGCTTTTGCGACTTTTGGGAAATCCTCGATTTCGCCGATTTCGTCACCCGAGCCCATCTGTCCAAAAATCGCGAGTTTATCCTCGGCCGTGCTCGAAAAAATCTGCGCATCGCCGGTGATGCTCGACGTGATGCTCTGCTGCATCGACGCCTCGATGCTGTCCAGCAACGACGTACCGACCACGACAAGCATCGTTCCAAAAATCATGATCGAACCCACGATCGTGTTTTTGACGCGATGGCTCACCATTGTGCGCAGGGCCAACAAGGTCAGCATCTTGATGCGGTCCATCTTTAGACCTCACCGATCGATTCTTGACCCGGCAACACCGTGGCACCGTCCAGCAGTTCAATCACACGGTCGGCGTGCTCCATGACCTTCTGGTCATGCGTCGAAAAGATAAACGTCGTGTTGTCCTTATGGTTGATTTCCTTCATCAACTCGATGATGGCGTAGCCGGTTTTGGAGTCCAGGTTCGCCGTGGGCTCGTCCGCCAGGACAATTTTTGGACGCGTTACGAGCGCCCGTGCAATCGCGACCCGTTGGCGTTGCCCGCCAGACAGCTCACTTGGCCGCTGTTTTAACTGCGGCGTCAGATCGACCTTGTCAATCATCTCAAGCACACGTTTCTCGCGCTCGGCCTTGGTGAGCCCGCCCTGCAAGAGCAGCGGGAACTCGACGTTTTGAAAGAGGTTCAAGACGCCAATCAGATTGAAACTTTGGAAGATGAATCCGATCGTGTGCAGGCGCAGGTCGGTGAGTTCTTTGTCGCTCATCTTGGCGGTCTCGGCGCCGGCCACACGGACCAAACCGGAGGTGGGCACGTCGATGCACCCGACCATGTTCAAGACAGTCGTCTTGCCGCTCCCAGACGGGCCAGCGATCGCAGTGAACTCGCCGGCATCGATCCGAAGGTCGACGTGGCGCAGCGCGCGTACGACGGTCTTTCCCAAGGGGTAGTCCTTGGTGACATCTTTCATCTCAACGATTGCCGTCATCGCGTCTCCTGCAAAACTGATGGATGTAGGATGCTTCCCGACCCCAGTCGTTCCCGAATTAGTACGAAAAAAAACCCGGCACAAGGCCGGGTTGATTCGATTCTTCGACGCTTAAATTGCGTCGATGATGGCGTTCAAAGTCTCGCTGGCGCGCATGGCCTTGGTGGCGAGTTCGTCGTTGGGATGGAAGTACCCACCGATATCGACAGGCTTGCCCTGCACCGCGATGAGCTCTGCAGCGATCTTGGTTTCGTTTTCGGTCAACGCCCGCGCCACTCCGGTGAATCGCTCCTTGAGTTCTGCGTCTTCTTCTTGCTTGGCAAGCGCCTGAGCCCAGTACATCGCGACGTAGAAGTGAGACCCACGGTTGTCGATGCCACCCACACGGCGTGCTGGACCTTTGTTGTTCAACAGGTAGAGCGTGGTGGCTTCGTCCAATGTCTTGCCCAGTACGCCAGCCTTCTTGTTGTCAAATTGCTCTGCAAGATGCTCAAACGAGACACCGAGCGCGAGGAATTCACCAAGCGAATCCCAACGAAGGTAGTCTTGTTCAACGAACTGCTGAACATGCTTAGGCGCCGAGCCGCCTGCACCTGTTTCAAAAAGACCGCCGCCGGCCATCAATGGCACGATCGACAACATCTTAGCGCTGGTTCCGAGTTCAAGAATCGGGAACAAGTCCGTCAGGTAATCTCGAAGCACATTGCCCGACACCGAAATCGTGTCTTTGCCCTCGATGATTCGCTCAAGCGAGAATTGAGTCGCATCGTCGGGAGTCATGATGCGGATATCAAGGCCGCTGGTGTCGTGGTCCTTAAGGTAGGTCTCGACCTTGGCGATGAGCTGCGCATCGTGAGCACGGTTTTTATCCAACCAGAACACGGCCGGCGTGTTGCTCAATCGTGCGCGGTTCACAGCCAATTTGACCCAATCGCGGACAGGAGCATCCTTGGTCTGGCATGCGCGCCAGATGTCGCCCTGCTCGACCTTGTGTTCCATGAGCACTTTGCCGTCGGCAGCGACGATCTGAACCAAACCATCGGCTGGAATTTCAAAGGTCTTGTCGTGTGAACCGTACTCTTCGGCTTTCTGAGCCATCAAGCCAACGTTTGGCACGCTGCCCATGGTCGACGGGTCGAAAGCACCATGCTTTTTGCAGAATGCAATCACGGTTGCATAGACACCTGCGTAGCTGCTGTCAGGGATCACCGCTTTGGTGTCCTGAAGCTTGCCTTCTGCGTTCCACATGCAGCCTGAAGTGCGCAGCATTGCTGGCATCGAGGCATCAATGATCACGTCGCTTGGCACGTGCAGGTTGGTGATGCCTTTGTCCGAATCGACCATCGCAAGGGCAGGCCCCTTGGCGTAGATAGCCTTGATATCAGCTTCAATGGCGGCCCGCTTGTCTGCGGGCAGTTCGTCGAGGCGCGAAACCAGGTCCCCAAAACCGTTTTTGACGTCGACGCCCAGCTCGGCAAATGTCGAGCCGTATTTGGCAAAAAGGTCCTTGAAATACACCTTAACGGCATGCCCAAAGATGATCGGGTCCGAGACCTTCATCATCGTTGCCTTCATGTGCAACGAGAACAAAACGCCCAGGTCACGTGCGTCGTCGACTTGCTCGTCCAGGAACGAAATCAGGGCCTTCTTCGAGGTGAAGGTTCCGTCAATGATTTCGCCTTCAAGCAATTTGAGGCCGTCTTTCAATACGGTCTCGGTACCGTTGGTAGCGATGTGTTTGATTTGGACCGTCGTGGCGGCGCCAAGCGTGACCGATTTTTCATTATGGTAAAAATCGCCAGTGCTCATCGTCGAAACGTGAGTCTTTGAGTCCGACGACCATTTGCCCATCGAATGAGGATGTTTGCGGGCGAATTCTTTGACCGCTTTAGGGGCGCGGCGATCCGAGTTGCCTTCGCGCAGCACTGGATTCACAGCGCTTCCCATCACCTTGCTATAACGTGCACGCGCTTCTTTTTCCGCGTCAGTCTTAGGCTCTTCTGGGTAATTTGGGATCTTGTAGCCCTGAGCTTGGAGCTCGGCCACGGCCGCTTTGAGCTGGGGCACCGACGCCGAGATATTGGGCAATTTGATGATGTTGGCTTCGGGTTTCTTGGTCAGATTCCCAAGCTCCGTCAGGTCGTCGCTGACGCGCTGGTCTTCAGTCAAAAACTCCGGAAATTGAGCCAAGATACGAGACGCCAATGAGATATCCCGAAGTTCAACATTCACCCCTGCCGGCTTCGTGAAGGCTTGCACGATGGGTAGAAACGAATACGTCGCAAGCAAAGGTGCTTCGTCAGTCTTCGTGTAAAATATGGTTTGTTTCGTGCTCATATGATTCCCATGGCAGAGGTTTGCGGAAGGTTGCGTTCATCAGCGGCCCCCTTTCTCGATCAAACCGAGCGCCGCGTCAATGACGTCCGTGACATCACTCTTTCGACTAGGATAGGTTAGGCATTCGACTCGGAGACCACGATGAAGCGATTCCTAATTTTGGTGATGTTGACAACTTCGTGTGGAAGCGACGACGCAACACCCACGGATTCTTGCACCGCAGCCACGTGCGAAGCCGGCCAAACCCGCTCGGAACAATGGTGCGAGGGCTGCAAGCTCGTCGACGACGAATGCGGTGGCACTTTCTATTGTCAGTCTTCCACATGCGATCCCTGTCAGGACGGCGAGTATCAGGAGTACGGCACGTGCAGCGATCCTTCGTGTGTGATGCGCACAGATTGTGGGCAAACGGTCATGTGCGCAAATCAGGCCGCCTGTGTGGCGACGGCCACATGCCCCGACGGTGGCGCGCCCCTGCAATCGTGCGAAGCGGGCATTTCAGGCTGCCTCACCTACCCCACGTGTGGACTTCCCACTTACTGCGTGACTCTGGAACTCTGCGCCAAGGAAGCCTGCGACCCGGGCGAAGTCGCGACCTCGGTGTCGTGCGACGATGATTCGATCAAATTGCCATGTCGCGAAGTCTCGGCCTGTGGTGATACCCAGACGGTGCAATGCGTCTGCGGCTCAGACGATTTGGCCTGCAACGACGAAGAAACGTACGACACCGCGCCCTGTACTCCGGGGCAACAATGCCGTGAAGTCACGGGATGCGGAATCACTTTTTACTGCAAAGGAAACTCCATCTGATGGATGACCTCACTCACCTTTCCGCCACGCGGCTCGCCCAGCTCATCCGCGACCGAGAA
>JBFFMO010000373.1:0-5049 GCA_041554035.1 Allomicrovenator sp.
GTGTTTGGTGAGGACGTCGCCGACGTCACCAAAAAAGAGCTGCTGGGCAAGGTCAAAGGCAAGGGTGGCGTGTTCAAAGTCACGCACGGCCTCCAACTTGAATTCGGCTCCACACGAGTATTCAACAGTCCTCTGGCTGAAGCGAATATCATTGGGCGCGCCATCGGTATGGCGACACGTGGACTCAAGCCCGTCGTCGAGATTCAGTTCTTCGACTACATCTGGCCTGCGTACATGCAGCTCAAAAACGAGTTATCGAATATCCGTTGGCGCTCAAATAACACCTTCTCTGCTCCGATGGTCGTGCGCGTTCCCATCGGCGGATACCTCAAGGGTGGAGCGCCCTATCACTCGCAATCTGGCGCCGCGCTCTTCACGGCGATTCCAGGACTCCGAGTGGTGATGCCATCGAATGCCGTCGACGCCGCCGGCCTTCTTCGCACCGCAATCCGCTGCGAAGACACGGTCATGTTCCTTGAGCACAAACACCTCTACCGACAGACCTATAATAAAGGTCTGAATCCAGGGCCGGATTTCATGATCCCCTTTGGAAAAGCGGCGACGGTTCGTGAAGGCAACGCATTGACCGTCGTCACCTACGGCGCCCTCGTCGAACGAACGCTTCGTGCCGTCAAACAAACGGGCATCGACGCCGAGGTCATCGACCTGCGCACGCTCTCACCGTACGACTGGGATGCCATCGCGACGTCGGTGAAGAAGACCTCCAAAGTCATGGTCGCCTACGAAGACAACCAGTCCTGGGGCTATGGGACCGAGATTGCGACACGCATTGCGGACGAGCTCTTCGAATATCTGGATGCGCCGGTGAAACGGGTCGCTGCTCTGGACTCCTTCTGCGGTTATCACCCAGACCTCGAAGACCGAATCCTGCCGCAGATCGATGATATCGCGGCTTCCATCGAATGGCTGAACGCCTACTGAGGACTCATGCAGACTCGGGTTTTATTTGATGGGGATTGTGGCATCTGCACCCATTTTGGCGAGCTTGCCAAAAAGCTCGATCGCGAGGGTCTGCTTCAGGTTCAGCCCTATTACGAATTCCCCGAGGACGAGCTCAAACCTTATGGATTGAGCTATGAAGCCTGCGTGGATTACCTTCAGGTGATCGGTGAAGACGGTATGGTCTATTCCGGCCACAACGCTGTGAATTATATCGGTCTTCGACTCTTCCCACTCAGCATTGCGGTCGCCCTGCTCTATTTCTTCCCGCCCCTGCTCTGGTTCGAAGCCATCGGCTACTCTTTTGTCGCGAAGAACCGGACAAAAATCTCAGCCAAGCTCGGCATGAACGCCTGCCGAATTCGCCCGACCTAACACTTCCTTACAGTTTGGGTGCCCCTCTCGTAAGCCCCGATTTCAGGTGATAGCGATAGGTTCATCAACTGACTGAGGTGGTGAGGGCATTTGCCCTGAGACTT
The DNA here is from genome assembly GCA_041554035.1 of Allomicrovenator sp. Classification (GTDB taxonomy): domain Bacteria; phylum Myxococcota_A; class Bradymonadia; order Bradymonadales; family Bradymonadaceae; genus JBFFMO01. Next base: position 1,440 of record JBFFMO010000373.1, read on the forward strand.
CCAGCTGTATTGATGATGGCCAAAACGGCAGTATCTGCGTCTCCGACTGTGCCACTCAGGCCGAGTGTCGAGCGGGTTATTCGTGCATGGACTATGGTGGTGGTTCGAATACATGCTGGCGTTGAACCGACCGTCAAATCCACTTCGGATTGGCCAGCGTGATATCTGTCGAATCTCCTGATAAATCCTGAAAGATCGCAGCCCACTCTCGATTCAATTTGGCGAGAGTGCTACGTGTTCCCGAGCAATCGGTGCATTCAGGTATCTCATGACATCTACCAAGCTCATCGCCTATCTCTTCGCGCTCACGTCGTTCTCGCTAATTATGGCCTGTGGTAATGACACCAAGAAGCGCGGAACTATTTCCAATAATGCCTCCTCGAACAACGTATCCACAAACAACGGGACGTCGAATAACGTGGATCCTGCCAAGTGTGGAAACGGCGAAGTGGACACCGGCGAATCCTGCGATCACCTCATAGAGACTGGCGAAGGCGCGTGTCCCGATGCGTGTGACGAAGCGCCGATGTGTTTTACGTCGGTCTTGATCGGCGACCCACTTGGTTGTACGGCGCGGTGTGTGGCGAGCCCTGTCGCGTGTGCGATGGAAAGTGATGGCTGCTGTTCTCTGGGTTGTTCCGCCGCAAACGACTCGGATTGCACCAACACCTGCGGAAACGGCGTCGTCGAAACCGGCGAGTCCTGTGATGGCGACTGCCCAACCTCCTGCGACGACGGAAATGCCTGCACCACGGACGGGTTCACGGGCACGGTCGAAACATGTTCTTTCCAATGCACGAACACTCCGTGCACGACCTGCGCCAACGCAGATGGATGCTGCTCAAGTGGATGCACCGCGGCGAACGATAATGACTGCTCTTCGACGTGCGGCAATGGCATGGTTGATGCGTCTGAAACCTGCGACGGAAATTGCCCAACTTCATGCAACGACAATATCGCGTGCACGAATGACACGCTGACGGGCACTGCCGCAACCTGTTCGACTCAATGCGCGTACACAAACATCACTTCATGTCAGAACGGCGACGGATGTTGTCCGGTAGGCTGCACTTCACAGGTGGACAACGATTGTGCGTGTAACCCGATCACAAGCTGTGCAGCTCAGGGACTCGCCTGCGGAATGATCTTCAATGGCTGCACGAATGTGGCCTGCGGCACCTGCGGAAACAACCAAACCTGCCAAAACAACGTTTGCGTCAATTCCACGCCGACGGCCACGGTTGGACAGGCCTGCACCACTACGGCCGGATGCCCGCTTGGCCCTTTCGCGGTGTGTTACACGGAAGCATTTGGGTTTCCGGGCGGCTACTGCACGATCGACTGCAGTGCGAATCGAGGCACATGCACAGGGGATTCCGTGTGCATCAATGCTGGTGGAGTTGGAGATGTGTGTGCGGATACGTGCCTGTCGAATGCAGATTGCCGAAGTGGCTACACCTGTCAGGACCCCTTGGGTAACGGAACTTTGGTCTGTGGGCCCTAAGACCCGCATGCCTCAAAGACCTGACAAAACCTGAAAGTTCGCCCCAAACTCTCGATTCGCACCCTTGATAATGATAAGGCTGACCCGGCAATCGTAATATTCAGGTATCTCATGGCATCACATACGAAACTCGTCGCGTCGCTCTTCGCCCTATTGTCTTTTTCGCTGGTTGTGGCCTGTGGAAACGACACAAAAAAACGGGCGAAAATCTCGAACAACACGTCGAATAATACGTCCAACAACACGACGAATAACTCGACCAATAACGCCACGAACAACATCGTCGACCCTGCCAAGTGCGGAAACGGCGTGTTGGACGCGGGCGAATCTTGCGATCCCCTCATCGACTCAGGCGACGGTGCTTGCCCCACAAGCTGCGAAGACACTCCGATGTGCTTCACCACAGCTCTCGTTGGTGATGCGTCGACCTGCACGGCTCGATGCGAAGCTGGACCCGTCGCATGTTCAGCCACCGAGGACGGATGCTGTTCGCTCGGCTGCGACTCGGCTTCGGACCCAGATTGCACCAACGCATGTGGCAACGGCGTGGTCGAGGACGGCGAGTCCTGCGACGGGGATTGCCCCACGTCGTGCGACGACAATAATGCCTGCACCACGGACACCTTCACGGGGTCCGCTGACAAGTGCTCGTTTCAATGCACCAACACCTCCAGAACTGCCTGCACCGGTGGCGACGGCTGTTGCCCCGCCGGATGCACCAGCGCGACCGACACCGATTGCAGCACGACCTGCGGAAACGGTACGGTCGATACGGGCGAAGTCTGTGACGGCAATTGCCCCACCACCTGCAACGACAACAACGCGTGCACACGCGACACGCTGACCGGAGCCGCCACCACGTGTTCGGCGCAATGCTCGTTTTCGAACATCACTTCGTGTCAGGGCGGCGACGGATGCTGTCCTGTGGGATGCACGGCCCAGGTCGATTCGGATTGCATGTGTAACCCAACCACCTCCTGTGCCGCACAAGGCCTGAATTGTGGAACCATCTTCAACGGCTGTGCGAATGTCAGCTGCGGAAACTGCGGAAACGGTGAGACCTGCCAGAACAATCAGTGTGTTCTATCGCTCTCGATTGGGACCGCCTGTACGTCAGATGCCAACTGCACTGGATCACAATGTTTGACCGCCGCCGACACCGGCTGGGGTGGCGGCTATTGTACTCTTGCCTGCACCCAGGACGCTCAATGTGGCTCCGGCAATCATTGTGGATACAAAGACCCCGACAATGGCAATCAAGGTGTCTGTCTCAAGAATTGCACGACCGACGCCAGCTGCGGACGAACCGGGTACGGCTGTTCTGACCGCGATGGTCAGGGCGTCAAAGAGTGCTCCCCAAGTGGCAGCGGAACAACGATCGGCACCCCCTGCACCACCATTCAACAATGCCCAGGCGGGACCAACGCCGTATGCTTTCGGCAGGAATCGAATTGGTATCAGGGGTATTGCGCCCGCACATGCCAGAACAACGCAGAATGCGGTGCAGGCTCACATTGTGGCGTCGATGGCATCTGTTTCGCCAACACCTGTAATCGGACGGGCTATGCGGTCTACGACGTGGATAATGACAATGTAAATGAGTGTTTCACCGCTGCCACCGGATCAGGCGCCCCAGGTGCCGCTTGTGCCGGAAACTGGCAATGTGCCGGCGGGCAATTCGGGGTCTGCTTCTCGGACGCACAAGGCGCACCCGGCGGATACTGCTCTGTGGCGTGCGGAATCGGCGAGGGGACATGCTCGGGAGACTCCAACTGCATCGACCTGGGCAATGGCGAGCTGTGTATCGACGGATGCACCACAAGCACACAATGCCGGTCCGGGTACACGTGCTCCGATATTGGGGGCTCCGGCGGAAATTCCTGCTGGCTCTAAGTTCCTTTTTTCACCCGACTCTTCCATCAGGTTCAATCACACGTGCATTGTTCACACTCAACTCTCCTAAGTATCTTTCTGACCCTCACCGTCTTTCTGACCGCCTGCAGCGGGGACGACGGAATCGCGACAGCCCGGACCATCACAGAAGCTGATATGGGCGTTCTGGACAGCGGTGTGGACGCGATGACCAAGCCCGACCCCATCGTTGAA
>JBFFMO010000374.1:0-5037 GCA_041554035.1 Allomicrovenator sp.
GGATCCATCGTGTTGTCGGCAAAGTCGTTACCTCGGTTTACCGCCCAGAAGAAAAACAGGTCATCATGGGCACCATCATCGTCATCGCTGAGATCATCCGCCCCCAATCCATAGGGGATCCCAAGCGTTGATGGGATCAAAGCCTACAAACGCGTACTGGTTGACGCTGTCGATGTAATGCAACGGGTCGGTGGTCACAAACTGGCCAAGACGAGCGGAGTACCAGCGATTTCTCATGTACGTCAGGCCGGTTTTGTCGGACCGCCATTGACCGTTGAAGGCGAAAGGCATCCCACCAGGAAGCGCCCCACTGGCTCCTGTGCCTTTGTCCACGCAAGGTTGTGCCCCATTCACATTTGACGTGATTCGCCCTTCTGGCGAGTACTCAGCGTGTCCAAGCGCCGTCTGGGTCGTCATGTCGAAGGCCGAGACCACGTTATTTCGCCAATCTCGAATCGGAACCAGGTCGGCTCCACCGACATAATCGTAGAAGCCAATCATTTGGTCTTGGCCGGACGTGTAGGTGGCCTCCCACTTCGCGATCCCTTGTTCGTACGCCCCAATCATGTGTTGGTCGTCGTACGCAAATTGCTCGAACCCACCGTCGTCATCGCCACGCGCAACCATCGCGCCTGTGGCGTCGTACAAATAGTACTCTTGGATTACGCCGGTATCGGCGACGGCGAGTCGGTTGTTGTTGTCGTAGGTCAGGTCGAGGTTGAGCGCTGTTGTTATTCGGCCGCGCACGTCGTGGGCCACGGTGTAGGTTGCCCCGTCGACCGTCACGCCTTTCAGGCGATGGCCGGTATCACGTCCAGGCAAACCATTTTTGGTGGCCTGCCATACCGAGACCCCATCTTCAATGATTTCGAGCGGACCGCCGACATTGGTTTCACGCACACGCTCGCCGAGTGTGGCACCCAGTGTTGTGGCCACGGATGCGACGCTGCCGTCAGATCATTGATGCAAAAAAAAGGGGCGGTCCGATCATAATAAAATCCGTTCAAGCGCTGACATTTGCTCACGATGCTTTGCAGGATCTTGCTGCATTAACACCGCGATGTTCTGTAACTTCCATCGAATCGCAGGTAGCCGGCTTAAGTCGGGAAGGCCAATGAGGTCGAAGTCCGGCTCGCCATCCGCCAAGCCAATTAAATAGTCCGCTGTACGTCCAGAGAGGCGAGCTCGAATGTCTTGGATCAAATTGCCGCGGGCTGTTTCGAGCTCACCGACCGTCACCGGCAACACGGTCATCCCCTCAAACTCCTTTGCGAAAACGGTCTCCAGATCGCGGAGGTTTGGATTCAATAATTCGTGTGGCGGTCGGCTCGAGCTTGCCAGATACACCAGAAAAACGCGGAAAAGATCATCTGTGAGACCTTCATTCTCATAGAGCTGTTTGACGTCGAAGAGGTCGCGCGGATGCTGCCGATCGAGCGCCGCACCGATCTTGCCACCATAGAGATCTTCAAAGGAGACAACCGACGTCTCGGCAAATCCGAACGCTTCTTCGACTGCCGGCGAGACGCGGCGGCGAGCCGGTTCGAACACGACACCTCGGGTGACTGGTGATGTTTCGACTTTCACGGAAACCGAGCCACGCTTGAAGAGTACGCGGGTGGCTCCGCCCCCGCCTCCGGCGACGCGGGATGCCCGTATGGTGCCAACACCTCCTCTCTTCGCTATCCGATCCATCGCAGTGTTAATTGCTGCCAGCGACGTGTCGCGGTCTTCAACCGGAAGAAATGTCAGATCAAGATCGACCGAAAGGCGCGGCAAGTCCCGATAGAAGAGATTGATTGCAGTGCCACCCTTGAGCGCAAATACGTCCTCGGCAGCAACCGCCGGTAAGATCTCGATCAGCAGTCGGACCTGCGCGGCATACCGATCAAACATTACACATCTTGGGCTCCTGCGTCCGTTTTGGGCATTAGGTCTTGCGGAACGGTAATCCGGTAGAGCGGGTGGAGTCTTCCCCCCTTCACGAGCGCCCTATCGCCTTTACCAAGATCGAATGCGTCTGCGTCGATGTACTTGCGCCAAGCGTGTCCGTGCCGATCGGCAAAGACGAAAAAGAGACGTTTAACCTTTACGCTTTGGCAGCGCTGCAGGAGCGCAGTCAAACGATTCGGCCGAGCCGATATAAGGCCTTCGAAGACGGTATCAACCATATGGAAGCTCTCCGCCGACGGAAGTTCGTCGAGCATTTCCAGCACGGCACGCTCCGGGGACGAACAAAGGATGGGCCCGGCCGAACTCTCGACTTCTGTATTCTCTGTCGTGCCATCAGCGAAAAGACCACTGCCGTGGAGGACGTAGGTCGTTTCGCCGCCCAAACGTTTCAGCCAGGTAGGATGGCGGTCGCCGTAGAGGTGCACGACAGGCTTGCCACCCAGTTTGAGGTAATGGCTGAAGCCTTGTTCCTCAAGCGCAGTGCGCCCTCCAACGACCGATGGGTAGTCCATGATATGCTGCAGCGATCGAACGATGCTCTGCCAGTCCATATCATTGTCTGCGGGGTCAGGCCGACGGTAGAGCCCCTGAACGACCGGGTCGAGCCATCCGCTCTCGATATACTTGTGCGCCAGTTTCCGGTCGATGTCGTAACGTTTCAGGGTGCGTGTATCGATCAGTTGCCCATGTGGCACATGGTCGAGAACCCACTTTAACTTTGTTTCTTTTTGTCCCGTCATGGACGACATATTAGCAAGACTTCAAAGCATGACAAGTGCCCACTTTGGAAGCGCTTCATTTTGTCGCCCGTGAGGCGACAAAATGGCCGAACGAAAAAGTTACATTAACGTTCAAGACAACTTTTGATGAAGAGCGGTTGGCTGTAAGACGAGGTCTGAATTGGCGAACGTCAGCTCCAAGACGTCGCTGTTCAGGTGCATGAACGTCCCGGTGACCACACAACCCTCGCCCTGCGCGATGACAGGGCAGGACGAGATCGAGCGGACATAACCATCATCGTCGACCTTGAGTTCCTCGAAGGCCAAACGGACCGTTCGACCGACTTCGACTTGGTTGGCGTCCAACCACGCCGTCGAACGCATCAGCTCCACGACCAGCGAGTCCTCGTATCCAAACGGATTTTCAAATTCGAAGGTAATGACCGCACACGACGCAGTATCGTCGACAAACGGCTCGATCGAACATTGCTCGCCTCCATGGTGCGGGACACGGTCGCCGACCTCAATTCAATCACAACTGTTTAAAACTACATATTTTCAAAGAGTCTTCGAACATCTATCTGAAAACTCCGTTCAATAGCCAAAATCAGCTCACGATAAAACATCTCCAAATTGGTCCGAAGGGCGACGCCAGAAAATGGTCCAAAATATTGTCCCAGGGCTTGAAGAATAAACTCATCGCTTTCAAGTCGTTCAAAAACCAACAATGGTTCTTCCGCTGATTCCATGGATGTAAACAGGAAGTGTTTCTGGTGGTTGTGTAGCCAAGCATAAGCCGCCGCCGCAAACTCCAGCACCGGAAATTCAACCTCGTGATATACAATTTTTTCATTTATCAAAATCTGAAAAACTGCATTGATCCGCAATAATAATTGCCACGATTCACCTGGGTCAACCACAGTTGAATTCAACTCTGAGAACCGAAAAATTACTTCACTGGGAATGCTGACCATATTTTGCCGTCCAATCCGACTATTGTTCGAAGTTTAGTTTCACCATTTGTGCCGATTACCCTCTTAAAGTCAGAAGCTACGCGGACAGAGTTATCTACGTTGTTTGAAAAGAACAGGGCGTCGGCTGACTCCATGCTTTCTTTAATCAAAGCATTGGCATCCGTCCCGTCTGCAAATCTCGCCCATCGTCCGCCCGCGTCTGGCAAGTGTTTTTTAGGTACAAAGAAATCATCAACATGTTGAAGCGCATTTTTTGCTGCTTGCGCCGCCTCCTCAAGGCTACAACTATTATGGCTCAGCACCGCATCGGCGCCCACCAAATACGTGTGGTTGCCCGCAACCTCCAGGTTGAAGACTTGGTGCGTCCCATCCACCCACTGAATCGTCGCGATTTCCAGTGGTCCTGATTCCGACCTCAAATGCTCGCCGACCAATAAGAGACCCGCGCGTACCCAGTCGTTGCGGTCTTCGGACCAAAGTGGATGAAGGGCAGTCGGTTGCAGGACGAGGGCTGAATTGGCGAACGTCAGCTCCAAGACGTCGCTGTTCAGGTGGGTGAACGTCCCGGTGACCACACAGCCTTCGCCTTGCGCGATGACTGGGCATGACGAGATCGAGCGGACGTAACCGTCATCGTCGACCTTGAGTTCCTCGAAGGCCAAGCGCACCGTTCCACCGACTGCGACTTGGTTCGCCTCCAGCCACTCCGTCGAACGCATCAACTCGACGACCAGCGAGTCCTCGTATCCAAACGGGTTTTCAAATTCGAGGGTAATGACCGCACATGACGCTAAGTCATCGACAAACGGCTCGATCGAACATTGCTCGCCGCCATATTGGGGGACACGGTCGCCGACCTCGACCATTTCGATGCCTAGCAGACCTTCTGAGGTCACCACAGGCGTTCCTACGGTGAAACACATCGCCTGACATCTGCCTCCGGGACACAAGTTTTCAAGTGCCCTGGCTGCATCCGCGACGTCATCGACCAAATTCAGCGCTCTAGTTCCAGCACCACGGCCTAATGAGGCCAAACGGACACTAGCGGCTTCCAAACCACCAGCTAAAGCAAACGCACCCTGAAGATACCAACCCTGTCGATCTCCGGGCACATCTCGCAGGCCGTATTCCATCCCACCCAGCAACGCATTGCATTGCATTGCAAGTCAATGACACTGCAATAGTCTTGCCTAATGCTAGCGACCTTGTTTGCCGCAGTGGTGGCATATTTCTTAGTTGTTTGAATTGCCGGATCCATCGTGTTGTCGGCAAAGTCGTTACCTCGGTTTACCGCCCAGAAGAAAAACAGGTCATCATGGGCACCATCATCGTCATCGCTGAGATCATCCGCCCCCAATCCATAGGGGATCCCAAGCGTTGATGGGATCAAA
>JBFFMO010000375.1:0-5036 GCA_041554035.1 Allomicrovenator sp.
GACGCTGGCCGAGCATCTGCGCCTAAGAGGGTATCAGACGGCCGGTTTCTGTAACAACCCGTTGGTTGGCGTTATCAACAACGGTTTCATCCACGTCGACAATGATGGCCGCGGGTTTCTTGGCAAAATCCGCTTTTTGTTCGGTCGCAGCAGACCACTTTTTGTTCTTTAAAAATCCATCCAGGGCAACATCGGCCTGCACGTAGGTCTGCAACGTCAGAGCGCGCCATTCGGCCGAAGTCTGGGTCCAAAGAACGGCGTTCAGGTTTTCGTTGGCAAAAACCAGAACCTCGGGACCTTCAACAATTTTGACCTCGGGAGCCGGTGCCGGTGTGGCGCAACCAACCAGTCCGAACATCAGGCATATAAAAACGATTCGTGGCATGGGCTTCTCCGCAGCTGTGGTGGGATTTGGCTATATCGCGCCACCAAAATACGCAAGCTGGATGGGGTTCGCCCGCGCGGAAAGCGCCGTGTATAGTACTAACGCCTTTGCACAGAAATGGATATTCATGCGCGACTTCGCCCGGTTTATGGCTCTGATTTGTCTGGTTCTCTACTCGCTCCCGGGACTTGCCCTCCCCGACGATGAGACGATTCGCACGTACACGGAAGCGCGTGATCTCTTGGACGTGGAACCCGACCGCGCGCTTGAGGTGGCTCGGAAGATCTCTCCTATCCCCAACGCCGAAGACGTTCGTTTTCGATTGCTGGCCAGCGCGGCGCTTCGCGCAGGCCACGTGGTGGACGCGATCGATTACCTGAAGACGCTCGAGAAATTGCTGCCAGACGATGAAGCCTTCACAGTCGCGCTGGAGCGAGCCGAACTCTTGGCGATGCTGGGACGGGTCAAAGACTCCGACAAGGAAGCCTCAAGACTCCTAAAATTGCGGAAAAAGCTGCGGGGTCGCTCTTCAGAACGACGCTTCCTGCTTTCCCGACTTCATCGCCTGCGTCACGACTTGGCGATCGCGGACAACAACCCCACCAAAGCTCGCCAACTTGCCGAAGAATTGCTGATCTACTACCCGGCCGAGGTCGCGTCGAAACGGGACGGATTGGTCGTGAGCACCGAGGACTTGAGTGAATCGGAACGCTACCGCCGCGCCCAACAACTCATGGATGCCTGGGGTTATCATCTGGCCCGAGTCGAATTCGAAAGACTCAAGGACCACCCCAAATATGGCGAAGAAGCACGCTGGAACCTTGCGTTGATTGGCCTGCGTAAACTCCGCGATGAACCCGTCAAGATCCGCCCATTTTTGGTCGAAGCATCTGCAGTGGGGAAAAAACATGAAGACGAAGCGCTCTATCTGCTGGCGCGCTCGTTCATGCGCGAAGAGAAGTACGACGATGCCCGCAAGGTCTTAGAGGACTACGGAAAACGGTTTCCGCGCGGCCCCGAATCACAAAATATCGATTATTATCGAGGATGGCTTTACTACGACCACCGCGAGAACGAAGCGTCGTTAAAGGGCTTCGACGAGTTCATCGACAAGTACGGCCGTCGATCGCGCAAATCCTCTTATGTCTACGGTTTCAAGGCATGGGCACTGATGCGATTGGGGCGTTGGAAAGACGCGATCGACGCCTGGGAAGACCTCGTTTCGATGGGCAATCCGCTGATGGAAGGCAAGGCCTACTATTGGCAAGCGCACGCCTGGGCAGAGCTGGGTGATAAAGACCGAGCGATCGACCGAATCGACCGCCTGCGCAAGCGCTGGCCCCTGACCTACTATTCGATGCTCGGCGAGCAACTTCGGGCCAAACTCGAAGGCAAAGACCAACGAGCGTCTCGTGTCTGGTGGCCGGAGGGTGGCGGCAGTCTGGATGACTCCCCACAGATCGACGTGTTGAAAAAATCGTTCAAGCTTTCGGCGAGTGACGCCAAAAAATGGGAGCGCACCAAAACGCTATCCCTGCTCAACGAAAAGCACCTCGCCCGCGACACGTTTGGTCCGCTCGAGAAGAAGCTTCTGGCCCAGATTCCAGAGTCTGAAAAAGACGTATGGGTGCACGCCGCGGGGCAGCTCGTCGGCGACTACAACGAAATGTACTCCAGAGCCTGGAACTCCATCACAGGTTACCCCGGCATGATCGACGGCTCGTCGCTTCGCAGCGCCATGGCGTTCCCCAGAGCGTACCGCGCGATTGTGGAGGACGTGGCCAAAGAGTTCGGCCTTTATCCCGGGTTCATCTGGTCGATCATGCGCCAGGAAAGCCGCTACAAGCCAGGTGCGGTCTCCAACACAGACGCCGTCGGGGCATTGCAAATGATTCCCGCCACGGCGATTAAAGTCGGCCGGGACATGGGGACCAACTTCAATATCGCCACATTTTTCCGGCCCGAGGTCGGATTTCGATTCAGCGGCTTTTACATGAAGAAGGTCAACGAAGCGTTTTCGGGCCTCTGGGTTCCCACCGCAACGGCCTACAATTCGGGCCCGGCGCCCGTGGCACGTTGGTTCAGGAAGAACCCTGACGCCTCGTTCCCGTGGCTGGTCGAAGAGTTCGAATACAACGAGGGCCGCGCCTACGGCCGCAAAGTCTCAGAGCACATGTTGCGCTACCTCTACCTCTACGAGCCGGACGCGGAGGTTCGCGGGCAAATCTTGGATAAGATGTTCCCCCTCGACCGCACGATCGACATTCCAGATGACGTCGGGTATTGAGACGATAATCCGAGGTGCCCGATGATCCCCAAGCAATATGTGCCCGAAAACCTTGAGCATGAGCTCGGTCAATACAACCCCGAACCCATGATTCGGGTCGTGATGATGCCCGCCGATACCAACCAGCTTGGTTTCATCTTCGGCGGCGTAATTCTGGGACATTTGGACATCGCAGCCGGCGAGGAATCCCTGCGATCGGCCGGACGCCCAGTCGTGACGCGGGTGTTGCGAGAAGTCGAATTCCTGTCGCGTGTTCATGTCGGCGATTGGGTGAGCTTTTACACGCGCACTGAAAAAGTCGGGCGAACCAGTGTGACCGTTCGAGTTTTAGTCGTGGCGCACCGTGGGTCGTTGCGAGATCGACTCTACAAAGTCACCGAAGCCGAGTGCGTTTTTGTCGCCGTCGACGAGGACGGGCGCCCTGCCCCATTGCTTTTTCCCAACGCGGTCATCGATTCATGAGTGCCAACGAAAGTGTTTTCGGCGAGGTTGCTCGCGTTTATCGCGAGTCACGAAAAGCCCATGATATTGCGTGGAATGTTTACGTCGCACGTCCCATCGCGGCGGTGCTCGTAGCGATCCTTCGACGGACGCCGCTGACTCCAAATCAGGTCACGATTCTTGGGGCGGCAGTCTTCATTTTGATCGTCTTGCCAGGCCTTGGGTGGCTTACCCCTATAGGGTTCGTAGTCACGGCACTCGTGGTCCAGCTCGCCTATATTTTTGATTGTGCGGACGGCCAACTCGCTCGCTTGAAGGGGATGACTTCCGAAGTGGGCGCCTATTTCGACTTCCTCATCGACGAGTTCAAGGCGCTGCTCCTGGTCGCCGTCTTGGCGGTTCGGCAATGGATGCTCACCGATGATGTCAGATGGCTCTTCGTGGCCATCTACGGAGCCTTGGCCGTATCCGTTGCGACGTCTCTTACCGGTTTTGTTCGACGCCAGGAGTACTCCGGGGTCGACATCAAACCTGGAGCGTCTGCTCACCAGCCGAAAATGCCCGAAGGACTGCTTCGCAAGATCGTCTGGCTCGTTCAGCGATTGGCGTCCTTCTTGGTCCACTACCCATCGTGGATTGTCATCGTGGCGCTTGCGGACTTGCACCCTGCGATCGACGGGGTGACGTGGTTCCTGAGTCTATTCTTGGGTGTTTACACCGTTTATATTGGAAAGGTTGGGCTGGGCGTCGTTGTTAAGCTCGGTCGGCCCTCGTTCTACCGGAAATAACATGAAAGCCATTATCATCGCGGCCGGCATGGGCTCTCGCCTTGAACACCATACGACCGAACGGCCCAAATGCATGGTCGAGGTCCAGGGGCGCAGCATTCTGTCCTACCAATTGGAAGCTCTGGCGGCGCATAACGTCACCGACTTGCACATCGTGCGAGGCTACCTTTCTGAGCGTCTCGTGGTGCCCGGAGCAACCTATTACGAGAACGCAAACTTCAAGAATAACAACATCCTGCATTCGTTGTTTTTCGCCGAAGCCGCGATGGATGGGCCATTTATCTCGACGTACTCCGACATCGTCTACCGCGAAGAAGTCGTTCGAGCCGTGGTCGAAAGCCCATACGATATCGCCCTCGCCGTGGACCGCCGCTGGGCTGATGCCTATGAAGGCCGACACGACCATCCCGTTGAGCAAGCCGAGCTTGCCGAAGTCGATGGCGACCAAATCTTGCGGTTTGGCAAACATTTTGGACCCTAAAACGCCGCTGGGGAATTCATCGGGTTGGCCCGTTTCACGGCGGAAGGCGCACGAATCATGCGCGAGACATGGGCTGATGTTCGGGCCCAATATGGCGACGACGAGCCATTCCAAAACGCGAAGCTCTTTCGCAAGGCCTACCTGACCGACCTCTTTCTGGAAATCATCGCGCGTGGCCACAAAGTCGGCGCAGCGTTCATCGACGGCGGCTGGCGTGAAATCGACACCGTCGAAGACCTCGAGCGCGTCAGCGGCGGCTGGTAGAAAAGAAGCTTTCGGGCATGCGATTCGATTGATGTCTCACCGCACAAAGTAGAGTCGCTTAACGTTGTCGTCCGCGACTGCCGACAAGAGTAGCGTGCCGTCTTCAAGTTCGCCGGCGACCAACGAGCCGGGCCCTCCCGCCCCATAACCACACCCGGCGCCCGTACACGACTTGATCGTCACGACGTGTTGGTCACCCGTCCAGCGCTCCCCATCCCACTCAAGGCGGCGATATTCGCGGTCCGTTGTTCCGGTCACGTCGAGCAGGCTGCAGTTGCCATCGGTGTTGCACGAATACGCCTCTGGCGTTTCGTCGGGCGAACCAACTCCGCCTGAATACAAAATGATAGGCCGGCCATCGACGTAGCTAAACGTACATTCGCCCACGGC
>JBFFMO010000376.1:0-5017 GCA_041554035.1 Allomicrovenator sp.
AATCGGGGCCCATACCCTCGGCGCAGATGCCTACATCGCACCGCTGGCCGATAGCACCGGCATTACAGTCTGGCGCGGATTCGAGGCAGCGAACAACCTATCGGGGTCTGCGCAGATGTCGCGGGACCAGTTCAGCGCAAGACGGAACGCGGCGGCCTTCAATGGTTCAACGGATTTCATGTCTTCGAATTTCGCGATTGGAACCAGAATGGTCTATGCGGCCGCATTCCGCGCGAACACCATCGACGCGACACAACGGAACGTCCTACACCACCGCGTTGGTGGTCTGGTGAAAACGGTGGTCCGTCTCTACGTCCTTTCGGGGAATATCTACATTGAGACCGAACAGGGCGGCGTGTTGTCCGCTTCAATCGTACGAACGGCGGTGGCCTCGACTTGGTACGATATTGTCGTCGCTCTGGCGAACGGTGTTCGGCGCGTCTGGGTCAATGGTGTTTTAGAACTCGACGAGGTGAAGGGGACGTTACCCACTGGCAGCGGCACGATGTACGTCGGGAAGGGCGGCGCGGGCGGATTCTTCGACGGCAAGATCGCGTTGATTGACGTGATTACCGGATGGGACCAGCGTGGTGTCGAGCGTTATCTCGGCCGACGAAGACAGACCCTAGGGCTTTAGACCAGACGCCTCGACTGGTAGCATCGTCACATGCGGGACTCTGAGGCAGTGTTTGATATCGGTTTTGCGTGTTTTTCATCGGTGCGCGATATCAGAATGGAATGTCATCATCATATTCGGGCGTCGTGTGCTGCGCGCTGTATCTTTTAACCGCCCCAGGCATATATTCGACCAGATCGCCCAACACTCGATTCTTCGTGGTCTGATACCGAACCGCCTTCACCATCTCGGTGACCACTTCCAGAGTATGCTCGCGCGTCAACCCTTCCCGAATAGCGGCTGACCTAGAGACTTTCGCAATTTCTCGGCAGATGGCTGATGTCTCTGGCTCAATCCCCAAATCCTTCGCACAAGTCGCTATGATTCCTTCCAGTTCAACAACAGTTGGAATCGCTGTGGATACATTGGCTTTGACTGGTGGTGATGAGGTTTTTGCCTGCTCTTTTTCGATGATCTCTTCATCTTGAGCGACGAGCGTCCCGCGTGTTCTTGGGTCGATTCCCGCTGCTTCGCACTTCTTTAAGAACTCATGGTATTTATCAACGAACTCTTGCTTGCTGTTACAGTGGAAGCTCGCAGGACAATTGCCAATCTCGTCCGGCTCGACGTGACTATAAGGAACTCGGCTTAGCTTCTCTTCTGGCCTCGTGGCGCCCTTGCTCACAGCGATCTGTGCCCGCTCATGCGCCAAGCTGACTATGGTTTTCGAGATGTAAGGCAGCTCCTTATGTCGATAGTCTGTGAACGACTCTTCAATGACCATCAACATCTCATGACGAGAAAGTTGTGTAACTTCCCTAAAAACCTTCTTCGCAGCGTCACGACATGCCGCTGGCGTTGCGTGTCGAACCTCGTATCGCTTCGCACGTGACTTGATGATGTCTTCCAGCTCGACCTCAAGAAAATATGAAGCAGTAGCCCCCACGGCGATGGGCTCGCGCGCGGATTTACATTCAAACTCTGTGGGGGCTGCTCCAGAATTACTCTTCTTAGAAGATGTTTTAGAATGGTTAGTAGAATGGGTGTCATCAGTGACAGGGGTGGGGTGTCGCTCATGATTGACCCCCGGTGTCACCAGTGACAGGGGTGGGGTGTCACCAGTGCGCGACATATCATCAGCTTCATGTGGGGTGTCACCAGTGACAGGGGTGTCACCAGTGACAGGGGTGTCACCAGTGACAGGGGTGTCACCTCGTCGTTGGTACATGACTGGAAAAAAGTACCGACGATGCGATGAGTGTGTGCTGATGTTTTCGCAAAATCCCGCGGCGATAAGGTCTCTGAAGTGTCGGCGAATCGTGGACTCTGAAACGCCTGTCCTCCTGTGAATGGTTTTGACGGATATCTTGGATATGCCGGTCTCATTGTCGATATACCCAGTCAAGCAGCCGCAGAAGGCGCTGGTGGCAGGCTTTAACGCTTCACACTCGAACACCTCTTTGGCCCATTGCAACGGTTTGTAGGTGCCAGGCTGGTTCTTGCGCTCCATGTATCATCCTTGAATCATGACCCGAATCCGTTAGAATCCGAGAGCGTGTAAGTCATTGCGTAACCGCAAGAACCCCGTGGATTGCGTGATCTACGGGGTTCGTCGTTTCTTGTGTTTGGTTGTTGCCGGGCCGGCTCATCACGCATCATCGCGATCTGGGTATTCGGCCGTGGAAGTGTACGTGCGCTCCTCCGCCCAAGCGTTAAGCTCAGTCAGTCGATAGCGAACGGTCCTGTGTCCAAGCCTATGAAACACTGGCCCGCCGCCTTCACGGCGCATCGTTTCAAGCGCCTTCTTCGTGATGCCCAGGTACTTCGCCGCGTCGACGCTGTTAATGAAGCAGTTGGCCGCGTCTACGCTTTTTGTGGTGCAGTTTGTCATTCAATCCTCCGCCTTTGTGTGCTGCCTTACCTAAAGACAGTACCTAGTAGTTCTGGGCGGTGCGTTGATGATTCCGTTAGCTCTTCAAAAGTTGACATACGCTAGACGTATCAACGTCTTGAGACGTTTTTGATGCGGCATCGTGGCCGGCCAACGTCCTGTAGATCTGCATTGCTGCCAATATCTCGGCAGGTGCTGCGCCTGAAAGTGCGATCTCAGTAATCCACTGGTCTCTTGGGGTTGTTTCGTTTGTCATGTTTTCATCCTTGTTTGAGCCCGTCAGTTTGATGGGCGGTTGTCTCTCTCTTAACAAATGGTCGTAGGCCATGCGGCGGGCCACGGGGTCACTTAGGCCGGAAGCCTTCAGCTGGTGCACGCGGTCCGCCTCGGTCGCCTCCAGGTCAAGGCGCAGCGACCAACGGGCGCGCACCTCAGAGGCAACATCTTTTTTCCTTCCCACAGGTCGAATGGGCAAAAGCGGCGCGGCGGCATCAAGTCGATCTGCCAGCTCGCATAAACATGCTTCACCATTGGGATCTTCCAGGGCGGCGCATAGCTGTCTGTATCCAGTCATGGGCGCATCCACCCAAGCGAATATCCGTAGGAAAAGCCCCCCTTTGGCGAGCAATGTCCTAATGGTTTCGGCGCGCGCTCGCATGCGGTCTTTGCGGTGGCCGTCGCGTTGCCAGTCGGCATAGCTTCGGCATAGTCGGGCAATCCGCTGCACCTGCTTAACCTCTTGCCGTGTGAAGTATGGGTGGCAGCGGTTCTCGAAACTGCGAATGATCTCGCTAACGCACGGGTCATCAAACGGGCTACCCGCGAAGTCTTGGCCAATAATATCAATCATGCCGCTGAGTTGCTCTGCCGTGGCGCTCATCAACGAATCCACAAGCTCTTGAATCTGCGACTCGTCTTGCTCCACATCGTGCGGAAGGCCATGAGACGACGCGAGATGTTTCGCCACGAGATGAGTCTTCAGATCGCCAACTCGTTCAAACGTGGATTTTATCAAGACTTCTACAAGCCTCTGAAGCCGGGCGTTTTGGTCATCGATCATCGCCCGTCTCGCAAATAAGCCGCGAAGTCGTCGATCCCTGCCTTCTCGAATACCCAAGCCTGATAGCGCTCCATCGGCTCGCGCACGTGGTCAGCGTTCAAGTGGACATAGCCAGATCCCGCACCGGAAACGCTCGAGTGATTTGAAATCCTATCGACCAGTTCAAGCGACATTCCAAGCGAACCCACCGCATGAGTCCTAAAGGTGTGGCGCAATGCATGCGGTGTAATGTGGTCAGCGAACCCGGCAGCGCGGACCTTTTCGAATGGGCGTCGAAAGTCTTTCCCGAAAAACACGTCCGCCCCATGCGGCGGCGCAAGCTTGAGAATGGTCTGAAGCCCCGATGTTATTGGCAGCTCATGATCACCGCCTGTCTTAACATCACGAAAACGAAATGACTCAGACAGCACGTCAGCACGTTTCAGTTTCAGCACTTCGCTTTTCGACCTGGCACCCGTGAGGAAAGCGAACCAAATCGCACAACGCCATTTGAGCGGCAAAGCTCCAACGGCATCGGCGAACTTCTGAATCTCTTCGGCTCGCAGGTAGTCTTCGCGGGCCTTTTCATCATTCCGCCGAATGTCGGCACTGATGCCCCGAAAGTGTCGCGGAATCCATTTCCGTCGTGCGGCCTCATTCAACACGGTATTGAGCAACGTCAGGACTCGATTGGCCTCAACTGGCGTCGTCTTGGACATCTCAACATGTAGCGCGGCCACCGCATCTTCGAAGTCGTCACGCTCAATCTGGCCCAGTCTAAGCTTGTGGAGCTTGGCAGCCGGGGCCCCATCGCGGAGAAGCCGACTCTCATCGGTCTTCCAGGATTTGCGGTGCTGCTTTGCGTATTCTTCAATCCAACGCTCAGCAATCGCCTTCAGCGTGTCACTTTCCGCCGCGGCCTTCACCTGATCCTTTTTGGTTTGCGGGTCAATTCCAAGGGCGACATCAGCGCGCGCCTTCCTCGCGGCCTTCTCGGCTTGGGAAAACGTGAGATCGCCCGCGGTTCCAATCTTAAGCTCACGTTGTTTACGCGTCGTTGGACTCAGGTAGCGCAGCGAATAGGTCTTTTTCGATGCGTAACAGGCGAGGTCAAAGCCCGGGATGTGCGAACACCGGTAGATGGTGCCCTTCCCCTTTCCATCAAACTCAGCCGACCTCACAACACTCGCTGAAAGCTTCACATGGTGAATGGTGGCCTTATTCGGCTTGGGCCTCAATGCGATGACATTTCCCACGCTCCCTCCTACAGTCGTCCTACACCGCAGAAAGATATCACCGGGGGTTTTCGGGGGCAATAGGTGGAAACGGAAAACGCATGAAACCTAGACCTGAGCCCATTACATAAGGCTGAGCGCCAAATCCAGACCTTTTGTGTAATTGCATGGGGTGCAAGGGGTCGCAGGTTCAAATCCTGTCGCCCCGACTTAAAGAAAACGCGGACTTAGAGCAA
>JBFFMO010000377.1:0-5015 GCA_041554035.1 Allomicrovenator sp.
AGCAGAGTCGGTTCGACGGCTTCACGGTTCAATTGGGCTACGCTGTCGAACATCGTCTGATCGAATTTCTCGACCCACGAGAATCTCCCCTTGATCCGGGTTGAAGCCCGAGATTGGAACGCGCCGCCGTCGTCGAGCGAGACCACTTTGCCGTTCTTCACCGCAAGATTCCATGTGGTGGGGCCCTGGCCGGACTCGAAGCGCTCGAAGTTGTTGGTGAGGTAGTCCAAGACGAGGACGTTGGAGATCTGTCTGACCAGATCGCGCACACGAATTTGTCCGGCCTGAGCCAGCAGCGCCGTGGTTCGTTCCTGGCCGATGGCTTTGACGAGATCGCTCTCGGACTCGGAAACCGCCTTGTCGAGGTCCTGATCGTTGAGCCCCATCCATTTTCGCCAGACCGATGTCAGCTCTGCAAGCGGCAGCTGCGCGGCGCCTTGAACGTCCCAACGTAACGCGCCTTGAATGCCGCTGACGTCTTCGACCTTGGTCTCGGCTGCGTTCAATTCAAGACCCAATGACTTAAGAACTTCTGAGGGAAGGAACGCCTCTTGAGTTTTTGCGAAGTCGATTCCGCAGGCAGCGGCGCGGCAAAATGCTGCGACCGCCAGGTTGGCCCGAAATGCCCGATGGGACTCTCCGGTGTCGGCGATAAAGGTCACTGGCTTACCATCAAGCGAGAACTTGAGGACTGGCGTCTTTCCTTCTTTGCTGAGAGTCGGCTCCGCGATTTCTGCGGCGCTCAGGCGTCGAACGCCATCCACGACGACTTCGACTGGAACGGCTTCTTCAACAACTTCGGGGACCTCTTCGATGACCTCAAGAACTTGTGCCGCAGTCGCAGTATCGACGGGGAGCTGTGCAGCCGTGGTTGGAGCGATAAGAGGTGGCGCGAGTTCGGGAGTGGTCTCAGCGATGGGCGGGTCAGTTGAGTCATCGGCTGAGCCAAAGAGCTCCGAGCGGAAGACGCTTCCAACAAGAACGCCAGCGACCGCCACCAATCCAATCACGAGCCAAATCGGCCTGAAGGAAGATGCCTTGGTGGGCTTGGTGTTCAAGACGGCTGGCGTTTCCGGAGGGCTTGCGGCGTGCACGACTTCAAGATCGTCGAGATCGTCGAGATCGAGTTCAGCCGTCAATGGTGCGTCGACGCTCTTGGGGAGGTCTTCGTCGACGTCAGAATCGATGATTTCGCTCGAGGAGTGCTCCGCATAGGACAATTCGATTTCAGCGCTCTGGTCGGGCGAAAGATGTCCGATCGTCGGAAAGAGTTCCCCTGACGAGTCCGAGCTGCCTAAAACTGCCGGAGGCTCGAAGAGCTCTTCGATGGCCTCGGCATCCGAAATCTCAAGTTCCATCGTCAAAGGGTCGTGTGGAGCGCTCGCCGCCTGTGAGAAGAACGCGTGCTCACGCATCGGAATCCAGTCGCCTCCGCGCTCGGATACAAGTTCGTCGCCGGTTAGGAATTCTGTGCGCACAAGTCGGCGGATGCCGACCTCGTCGATCGGTTCATAAACGACATTTTCGACCTGAAGCCGGTAGGTTCCGGTCCCGATCAGGTCGAGAATCTCTGCGGTGGGAATGCGGATGAATCCGCTGCCCGTCTTTTCGGCGGCCATGCCGTGGCTTTCAAGCGCCCGGACCACAGTCTCGGCCCGCGCTTTCCCGAAGGGAGTCATGCGATTGTCTTTTGATGGGTCTGGGCTTGGAGCGTCGGAGGACATCGAGAGCCCAAGATCGGCCGCAAGTTCTTGATCGCTGGGCAGGAAATCCTCTTCCGTGGCCGAAGGAGGCGCCGGTTCTTGGTGTGACATCGAGGGCGGAGGCGTGACGAACGGGCCGCGTTTTTCTCGGACCTGTTTGAGCAGATCGGCCAGTTTGGGGCGCTCGCCTGATTTCGAACTCTTCGTGACTTGACGGGAAAAGGCCTCGGATTTTGCGGGGTCGCTTGGCTCGTCCGCAAAAGCGTCGGATTTCGACGACAATTCGATATTGGTCGCGTGCCGCGCCGCTTCGAGGTTGGGCTGAGTCTTCCGAGGATTGATCTTCGCAACAATATTCGCCTGTCTCGCGGCTTGATTCAGACTCTCCGACTCCCAGGGGGCCTTGGTGCGATTATTAAACGCAGACTCGGAGTGTTCATCGAGGGCGAACATTTTGTGTGTCGGCGTGTGGCTGACAACGCGCTCGCCGTAGTCGAAGTCCGACGAATCGGGGAAGAGGTCGTCGGTGGCTGCCGCTGTGCTTTCGTCGAGACGCGGGCGGGGTTCACCTTTTGGTGCATCCGGCTTGGCCATGCCAAGCAGGGTTCCTTTCGTGGAGCTGGATTCGGGCAGTGAGGCCAAAACGTCTTTTAGCCGCATTTCCTCGCTTTTTGTCCCTTTGCGGCTTCTGAAAACGGCTGCGGCAGGAACGGGCGCGGGTGTCGCCTCAATGGGGACATGCTCGCCACACGAGGGGCACTCTACGGGGCCCTTTGGAAGCCTTCCTTTGGTGGGGCGGATGCGAAATCGTGTTCCACATTCCTCACAACTAAGGTCCAAAAATTCGGGAGGGGTGTCTCCCATTGAGTACTCGCGCATGATGGGTATGGGGGATGTTAACCCATGAAAGTCACTTGCTCAACAAAACTGACTCATAGTCTTCCCCAGCGTCGTCTTAACGCCCATTCCGTCAGCAAGAGTGCGAGGGTGATGGCGAAGACAAAAAAGCTGTCCCATAACTGGATAACGACCCGTTTATTCACCTGAACCGCTTGTGGCTCCTTGAGAGCCAGGGGTGGTGTTTTTGGCGCCGAAGCAAACGTGCCTTGAGTGTGAAGAGAAATTTTTTCGAGCAAATCGGGACGCGGCAAAATATCGCTGAATTCGGGTGTGGTCAGGGTGCTCAGAAACAACTCCCGGTCAGACAGTGCGCCGTTGGGTTGTTTGACCTCGGCCACCACTTCGTAGACGCCCGAGGTTGGCGCGGGCACTTCAACGACGGCGACGCCCCGCGCGTCAGTCTGGAAATCGAATTTTGCAGGATCCAGCGGCGCCGCATCAAGATGTTGCAGAGGGCGATGCGAGACAATCAGGATCCCTTTGGCATCCGGCGCGGGCGTGTAGTCGGGATTTTGGAGGCGGACTGTGACCTGCGCCATCTGGCCAGGCGCGACCGAATCTTGTTCGATTTCCACCCGAAGCAGCTTCAGTTCAGGGTCCTTGATCAACCACCGCATCGTGTTGTTCCAGAACATCTGATACTCGCGCGCCGTTGCGCCGTCCCCGGCACGCTCAAACGACCAGCGCCACGAACCGTCGGTCGTGATGGTCATCACTCGGCCTTCTTCGATCTCTCCGACGGTGATGACGGGCATCGGCTTTCCGCCGGCCTTCAGGCGAGGATGGGTGGCCAATACGGTGGCCCAAGGGCGGGCTTCTTTGACGATATTGGTGCCGTGTTGCGCGGGCAGGGTTTCCCAAAGCTGCTGATTCGAGGTCGGATCGAAGGCCAACTGGGTGATGGGATGCCTGCTTCCCGCTTCGGTGAGCATCGGCCGAAAATGAGCCAGATCGACGGTCTTTGTGGCAGTCGAAGGCAACTGGATCGGCAGGATATCTTCGACCGGGGTTCCCGCGTAGCCACCGTCGGCGAAAGACAGCTCCCCGCCGATCATCACAAAGCCGCCACCCTTTCGGACGAACGACGCGATATCCGGCAAATACTGGCGCATCGCATAGGGACCGAAATTGAAATTTTGGAAAACGATAAGGTCAAAGCTTCCAAGTTCCGTCGAGAATAACTCCTCGGTCGGAAACGGAATCAGGCTCAGTTCTGAGTTAGGAGCCGTGATCAGGTTTTCGTTGGTGCGAAGGATGAAAAACGAGATCAGGTCGATGTTGGGATTGCGTTTCAGAAGCTGGCGCAAGAAGCGCTCGTCCCAGCTTGGGCGGCCAACCACCTGAAGAACGCGGATTTTGTCCCGGATCACCCGTTGCACAAAATGAAACACATTATTGGAGGCAAGCACTTCGTTATCAAAAACAGGCACCTTGACAGCGTAGACTTCTCGACCCAATTGCTGCGGAACAAATTCAAAGGAGATGTCGTATCGCGTCTTTCCGGGTTCGATCGTGAAGTCCCGGGTTTGCAGCAGCACGCCGGCGCGTTCGAGCCGAGCCTGCACGACTTCGCCGTCGAAACCGATGGCCTGTACTTCCACATCCACCGAGACTTTGTTGCGCACGAAGGCAAAGTCATCGTGTTTGACCCGCTTGATTGCGAGGTCTCGAAGTGAGGTCGGGTCTCCAATGGCGACGGTGTTGATCGGAACGCCCAGGCTGGCCACGAGGTTTTGGCTCGTTTCATCGAGGGGCTCGTCCTTGCGAATGCGGGAGCCCATCCCACCGGTATCGGTGCCATCCGAAACCAGCACGACTCCGCCAAGTTCGACGTCCTGGAAACGACGTTTTACCTCGACCAAGGTCGCGCCAATATCCGAAGACGGAGCGTCAAAGGTCGTGTCCTTGAGCGCTCCCAAGGGGATTTCGTCGAGCGCAGATCCGAACGTCAGCAGATGATAGATATGGTTGTCGTCGGTCAACGATTCGGGCAGCCCAAGGGATTCGACCGCCGCTTTGGCAAGAATCGCTCGAGAGTCGGCGTTTCCTGTGGCGGTGAGGCTCATCGACAAGGAGGTGTCCACCAATACGGGAACGTGATTCTTGACCTTGGTCACGTTTTTTAAGTCCACGGCCGGCTCGAGCAGCATCATGACAGCGAGCGCAAAAACACTGGCTCTCAGGCCAAGCAAAGTGAACCGACGATAACGGGGAAGGGGTCTGAGGTCGTAGGCGCTCAACGCCAGAATCGCCAGCCCCAGAATCGAAATCCCGGCGATCCACAGCGGACCCCAATTCCCCAGCCACAGGACGTCGCCTGAGTTGTATTCGAAGCTCGGTAGCACTCAGTCCACCTTCCATTTACGGCGTCCGAGGATGAACGGAATATGCACCTGGTCGGCCTTGTAGTTG
>JBFFMO010000378.1:0-5010 GCA_041554035.1 Allomicrovenator sp.
GGATAAACTCAACGCGGAACTTGTGGCCCTTGAAACGGCCAAGACGTCGACCTTCGAAAATTGTCGTCCGAAGATGCAGGATGAGGCCGGTGGGCACGCGTACCATTGGACCTTCGACTTCCCAGCAGGATATCGAGAGTTCTACTTCAAAGACTACGAGGCGAAGGCCAACGCGCGCGCCAACGAAACGAGCGATCTTGGTTGGATCCAAACGTCGTGGACGCAAGGATACTCGGGCAATAACCTGGGTGATATCTCCTTCGGTACACCTTTCCAGGCCGGCCCAACATACTCGTACAGCCGCTTTGCTGCCGGGTCGTTCTCCAACGGTACGTCCTGCAATTCATGCGTGCAGCCTTGGCCCGGTCAGGCCACGATCAATCCGATTGGTGGCACTTCGACCAAGTTCCGAATCGCGTGGAGTGAAACAGGACCTGAGTACGAAGGCTGGTACCCTTGGTGGACGGGCTCCATTCGCTTCCGTTAAGAACGCCAAAGCCGGTGTTGAACTCTTGACACCCACATCACATTGGTTTTGATTGCCTTCGGGGTTGGAATAGTTTCCAGCCCCGAAGCATTTCAGGGGCTCGCTCATCGACTCTTGGCGATCTAAGGAGCAATCATGGCCAGTGTGACAATTCCAGCAGAAGACCGCACCCTCACGAATCCGGATGAAATCGGTGATTTTTTGAGCACGTTCGGAATTTGGTATCGACGATTTGAAGGCTCGGATTCGTTAAGCGACGACGCGACGACCGAAGAGATCCTGGCGGCCTACGCTGAGCCAATCAACAAGCTCAAAGCCGAAGGTGGGTACGTCACGGCCGATGTGATCAATATCCAGCCCACCACTCCTAATCTCGACGCCATGCTCGCCAAATTCGATCGGGAGCATTGGCATGATGAAGACGAGGTTCGCTTCATCGTGAAGGGCTCCGGCTTGTTTCATGTGCATCCCAAAGAAGGTCCGGTCTTTCGAATCGATGTGACCAAGGGCGACATGATCAATGTTCCCCGTGGCACGATGCACTGGTTTCATCTGTGCTCGGACCGCACGATTCGGGCGATTCGGCTCTTTCAGGACATTTCCGGGTGGACACCGCATTATTCTGAGTCGGGCGTGGACGATAAGTTCCAGCCGCTTTGTTTTGGGCCGTCGTACGTTTAGTGCTGTGGCGCGAAGCCGCATCTATTGTTGACACCGATGGGTGTCATATGTAGTTTAGCGCGCCCTGTAGCCCGGCAAACGCCGATACGGGTTGGAGAGTGCTGTGCTTTTGTATGTCGAAGAATTTAAGGCCACGACCCAACGCCACATTGAATTTGTGGTGGAAGGTGAAGAACGTGATGCCTTGCTCCAAGGCACCGACTATTCGCTGGTCGGTCCGTTGCTCGTGTCTGCCAATGTCGAAAGAATTGGCACGACGTTTCGGGTATCGGCAGAGGTGAAGGCCACCGTCGCTTATGATTGTGGTCGATGTTTAGAACATCGCGAACAACTTCTCGAGATCAACCCAGAATGGGTCTTGATGGAAAAGAAGGACTTCGTGAAGAAGTATTCGACGCAGGAAGAATTCGAGCTCTCAGCGGAAGATCTCGATGTCAGCGTCTATGAAGGGGATGAGATCAATCTTAGTGATCTCCTCCGTGAGTCGATTTTGTTGGAGCTTCCAACTTTTGCAAGGTGTCCGGAAGACAGCACTCAGTGCGATTCGGACTACGAACAGAATGTGGGCTCCAAGGCGATTATACAAAATGAAGAAGCGTCTGGGGATCTTCGGTGGAGTGCACTGAAGGACCTGAAGCTTTCGAGCAAGAAATAGGAGAGAGCCATGGCGGTTCCGAAAAAACGAAAATCGAAGTCAAAAACACGTTCGCGCAAGAGCGCAAACATGAAACTTACGTTGCCGGGCTTCCAAGATTGCCCAAAATGTGGCGACGTTAAGCAACAACATCGCGTGTGCCCAACCTGTGGTGAATACCGCGGTGAGCAAGTTCTCGAAGTGTTCGAAGTCTGATTTAGAGTGGCCGCAAGGCTCACTTTTTGAATCAGCGAACCAGCCTTCCGCGCATCTCAGTTGGGATCCCTCCGAATGGCTACTCGTGATCAAGTCATAGCGATCATCTCCGAGGTTCTAGAAGTTCCTCGCGATGAAATTCGCCAAGAAACAGACTTCGTTTCCGATCTGGGAACCACAAGTCTGGACATCGTTAACCTCATATGGCGGGTTGAGGATGAATTTGGCCTCGCGGAGACTCCCGAATCTGTTCTGGAGCAGTTGCGCACGGTCAGGCAACTCATTGAGTTGGTTGAAGGGCTTAAAGAACCTTCTGAGGTCTATGATGGTGGTGACGTCGCAATTGCGTCGGACCACGCCGGCGTAGACCTCAAGTCGTTTCTTGGGGCCTGGTTGCGTGGCACGGATCGCGTTGTTTTGGATCTGGGACCGGTCGACACTCGACCGGTTGATTATCCGAGCTTCGCCCGCGTTCTTTGTGATCGCGTGGTTCGTGGCGAAATCCCCTTCGGAATTTTGATCTGTGGCTCGGGCATCGGCATGAGCATCGCGGCGAACAAGATTCCTGGCATTCGTGCAGCTCTGGTCAACGAGCCGGTCTCCGCAGCCATGAGCCGTAAGCATAATGACGCGAACGTTTTATGCTTGGGTGCGAGAATGACCGGACCCGACTTGGCCGCCGAGTGCGTCAAAGCCTTCCTGAATACACCTTTTGATCCGGGCGATGACGGTCGACACCGTCGCCGTGTTCAGATGTTGTCTGAATTAGAGAACATCTAGTCCCCCGGGCGCTTCGCGGTCATGAAGTATGCGTTGCCCATTTTGCGGTCATCTCGAAGACAAGGTGGTCGATTCGCGCCAATCGAAAGATGGCGCATCGATTCGTCGTCGCCGCGAGTGCCTTGAGTGCACCCGCCGCTTCACGAGCTACGAGCACATCGAAGAGATGTACCCGCAGATCGTCAAGCGCGATGGGACGCGTGAGGATTACGACCGGCAGAAGATCGTCGTCGGCGTTCGGATCGCGTGCAAAAAACTTCCCATTTCGCGTCTGCAGATCGATGGCGTGGTCGATGAGGTCGAGCGTCGACTGCTGGATCAGAGCGCACGTGAGATCTCGAGCGAATGGATCGGTGCCCAGGTTACCGAGTGTTTGCGGGACCTAGACCCCGTTGCTTATATCCGTTTTGCCTCCGTGTATCGGGCCTTTGGCGACATTCAGGAATTCCTGCGAGAATTACGCGATCTCGATTCTTCGGCCGAAGAGCTCAAAAAACCTCCAGGGGAAGTCGATGACGACTGACGAGCACTACATGACGCAGGCTCTTGCACTCGCTGGAAGGGGCCTTGGACGAACTCGCCCCAATCCTGCGGTGGGCTGTGTGATTGTTCGCGACGGAGTCGTGCTCGGCGAGGGGTGGCATCGACAGGCTGGTGAAGCCCACGCTGAGGTCGAGGCTTTACGTTTGGCGGGGGACGCTAAAGGGTCAACCGTCTACGTGAGTCTGGAGCCTTGCAGTCATCATGGGCGAACTCCTCCATGCGCAGACGCGCTCGTGGCAGCGCAGGTTGCCAGAGTGGTCGTGGGAACGATGGATCCTAATCCTGACGTCAGCGGACGCGGCATCGAACGACTCCGTGCCGCAGGCATCGAAGTCATCACAGGGGTCCTCCCCGAAGCCTGCCGCGAGATCAATCGGCCATTTTTCAAATTCATCCAAACCGGGAACCCCTGGGTGGTCGCCAAGTGGGCGATGACCCTGGACGGAAAGATCGCAAGCCATGGTGGTCACTCCAAGTGGGTCACGGGTGAAGCGGCCAGGACTCGTGTTCATCAGGTCCGCAATGAACTCGACGCCATCCTTGTCGGGGCCGGCACGGTTCGGGCCGACGATCCAGAACTGACCTGTCGTCTGCCCGAAGGGCGCAATCCCATCCGAGTGATCCTCGACTCGAATTTGGCTCTCGATCCGGCCTTGCGGATTTTCGACACCGCCGGAACTTTGGTGTTCTGCGCTCCTTCGGCGCCTGCGTGGCTCGAAGATCGATTTGTGCAAAAGGGCGCCACGATTATTCGGGTGCCTCATTCTTCTGCGGGGCTTGATCTGCAGGCCGTGCTCCGAGAGCTGGGCCAACGAAACATCATGAGCGTGTTGGTCGAAGGCGGTGGGGCTGTTCTTGGATCCTTTTTGGATGCAGGACTGATCGATCGTGTCATGACGTTTGTGGCGCCGAAGCTTGTGGGCGGCCACGCCGCGCCGAGCCCGATCGCGGGGGTGGGTATTTCTCGGATGGATCATGCCCTTCAATTGTCGTCTGTTCGACATGAGTCGTTGGGCGATGACTTCTTGATCGTTGGCGACGTGGAGGACACATGTTCACAGGGCTGATCACTGATATTGGAACGATTCGTGAGGTTTCAGGCGGCCGGTCAAAGACCCTTCGCATCGGGACTTCGTACGATACGGCGACGCTTGAACTCGGTGAGAGCATCGCAGTGGATGGCGCCTGTCTGACCGTGACGCGATTCGACGCGAACAGCTTTTATGTCGACGCAAGCCACGAAACTTTGGATCGCACGACGCTGGGCGTTCGTAAAACAGGAGATTTGGTCCATATGGAACGCGCGCTTCGTTTGGGCGATCGCCTTGGCGGGCATTGGGTTTCCGGACATATCGATGGAGTGGGGCGCATCGTTGGCCGAAAAGAAATCGCGGGTGCGGTGGAACTTGAGGTGGAAGCTCCCCGCGAGATGGCCTCGCTTTTCATCGACAAAGGCTCGATCGCCATCGACGGCGTCAGTCTGACGATAAACACGACTCGTGAGCATCGTTTTACGGTGGCGATCATCCCATTCACGCAGGCGAAGACTCGGCTGCAAGACTATCGGACGGGCCGTACGGTAAATCTTGAGGGTGACATCCTTGGTAAATACGTGCAAAAGCTCGTCGGGATGCGCAAAGGCGGCATTGATGCCGCATTTCTTGCCCAA
>JBFFMO010000379.1:0-5008 GCA_041554035.1 Allomicrovenator sp.
CAATCGAGGGATCTCGGAAATGGAAAAAATGCCCTGAGTAATCCCAGACGAATCCGTCCTGATGAACGGTTTTGCACCATCCACCGATCTCGGTGTCCCGCTCAAGAACAAGGACATCGTCGCTGTCGATGAAGTGCGCAAAAGCTAGGCCGGTCATCCCGGCCCCCACAACAAGAAAACGTGTGTGTTCCATCTAGAACTTAAAGTGCAGGGAAGCGCCAACGGCGCTGGAGCCCAATGTGGGCGCAATGACGACGGTCTCGTCGTCGGTGTCCATCATGTAGTGATAGACGAGCAGTCCTGCGCCACTGACAAGCATGACGCCGCCAATCCCATAACCAATGGCGTATGTGGCGCCGTTATCTTTCAGATCATCGTACTTGATTCGATCTTCGGTGCCGCAGGGGGTTGAGGCACAACCGAGATCGAGCCCCTTCTGATAATCGCTGTACTGGAGCCCAGCAGTGATGCCCACCACGGCGAGTCCAACGCCGGAAAGGCTCCAACCTACGATAGGGCGCCAACCGTTTGGGTCTTCGACCTCTTCTGCAGGTGCCACAGGTTTGGGCAGCCGTTTGCTTGTCAGCTGGTCGTTCAAGTTTGTGAAGCGTTTTTCTTCGTCGCCCTGAAATCCGATAGATTTGGCCCGCTGCAATGACTCATCGGCTACGTCGAGTTTGCCGTACTCAAGTGCGGTTTCTGCCGCCAAGAGATTGCAATCAACACGAACCTTGCGGACGTCTTCTCGGTCGGTCGGCGGGGCATCACGGTAAGAAATATCGTATTGGTAAGCGAGATCGAGGGCGTTGCCGCAGTCTCCAGCTTTGTACAGCGATACGATTTGATTCTTGAGCAGAACCGAGTCCTTAAGCAGCGAGTAGGCTTCCTCGAAGCGCCTTGCGGCTTCGCGATAATCCCCGGCTCCAAAGAGCTTTGCGCCTTCTGTGGCCAGCTCGTAGGCGCGGTCGTCCGAATCTTGCGCGTATGCCGGAAGTGACGCGACGGAAAGGGCGGCTATGAGCAGGAAACGAAGTGAAGTCGAAAAAGCGGACAACGGGAGCCTCAAACACTGGGTGCGAACGTGGTACCCCGCTATTATTCCGAGCAAGGCAGGTACGTCAAGGAAACCGGCCCTATCTCTTAAAGTGAGAGGCTCTCGATCTTCTTGTCGTTCGTCGTTGGACTCAGACTCTCAAATTTTTTCTTCGGAGTCTTTGGCTTCGGCGTTGGAGTCGTAGCGGGCGCCTTGGTGCTCTTCTTGGTGGACTTCGTCGGGCGAGTCGTTGTGTCTTTAGGTTTCACGTCCACCGCTTCGGCCGGTTCCACGATCACGGCCTGATTGGTCTGAGAATCGACCAAGACTTCATCAGCGATTTCGGCTGGCGGCGGGTCAACCGGGGTCGGAACGGGGGGATCAACAGCGTTCGCCACCCCCTCCACGGCAACTTCATCGATTTCCGCAGGCTGGTCGTCAGAGGTCCCCGAAAAATAACCGAAAACCATGGCCATCACTCCGAAGATGCAGAGGATGCCGAATACCGCGATTCCCGCGATTTTCGGTTTGCTCACACCCGTGGTGGTCGCCTGGGAAGTGCGCGGATAAGCCGCGAATTCAGCGGAGTCGAAAAGCGTTGGAGTGGGCGTGGAGCCGTTGCCTTGAACCATGACTTCTTCGGTCATGGAAGGCATCCCTAACACCGCATCCAGTGCGCGCGAGAGGTCTCTGCCGCTTTGAAATCGATTGGCTGGGTCCTTGTCCATCAAGCGATAGATGATGAGCTTGATTTCGTCGGGCACGTCCAGCCGGTTGATGGGGGGCACGGGTTTCGTGACGTGCATCATCAAGAGATCAAAGGCTGAATTGGCGAAGAAGGGCAGGTTACCAGCAACCAACTCGTAGAACATCACGCCGAGGCTGTAGAGATCAGCCGGTGGGCCCAGCTGCCTGGTCGATCGGGCCTGCTCTGGGCTCATATAAGCTGGGGTTCCGAAGACCTCACCCGCCTTGGTGATGCGTTGGGCTTCTTCGGTGTCGTTGTCACCCTTGACGATTCGAGCGATGCCAAAATCGAGCACTTTCACGAGTTCGGACCCGTCGGTCATGCTCGCGAGCATGACGTTTTCGGGCTTCAAATCTCGATGAAGAATGCCTTGATGGTGCGCATGGTCCAGGGCGAGCGCAATCTGTTTGACGATCGAAATGACCTCGGTCAACGGAACGCTGCTTGAGAGTCGTTTATCGAGTGACACGCCGTTGATGTATTCGATCACGGTGTAAAACGCTTTGAGATCGGTCGAGAAACCGAAGTCGTAGAGCGTGATGCAATTGGGGTGATTGAGCCGGCCGATGGCGCGGGCCTCAACTTCGAATCGAGCCTGAAGATCGTCTTGATCCATAAAGGCGGGGTGGAGCAGCTTAACAGCGACTTTTCGGTCGACCATGATCTGGGTGGCCAGCCAGACCGCACCCATCCCTCCGGCGCCTAGCTCGCGCTCCAAGCGATATTTCCCCTCGATGACCGTGCCTGCTGAGGCGCGAGTGCTCATGAAAATCTGTGGCTAGTGGCCAGAAAAAGTACATGGATTCTGGGCTAGGAGCACGGTAGCGCATGGTCGGGCATGCATCAACTTGGAAACCTAGGCGGCACTCGGCGATACTTGGAATGACGGTCCGCATAACGTGTGCTAACACCGCGCAGCGTAACCGGGAGAGTAAGATGTTTAGAGCTTTAGTGGTTTTGGGTGCGTTGGGGATTCTGGGATGCGGCGAGCCAACCGACGATCCCGAAGACTGTTCCAAAAACGAATTTTTTGACGATTCAAAACAGCTCTGTCAGACCTGCCCGGCCGTTGATGAGCCCGAGTGCCGTGACGGGTGCGGCTACACGATTCAAGACGACGAACGAAGCTGCCCGATTGCGGTTTGCGACGATGTCTGTGGCTGATCCCGACGAGCTTTTATCCGAACTCGCTCAGAGAGTCCGTCGACCACTTCTTGAGTGGTTTGACGAGTCCCAGCGTGACCTGCCGTGGCGTCTCTCACGCGACGCCTACTCGGTCTGGGTTTCGGAAATCATGTGTCAGCAGACTCAGGTCGCGACCGTGATCCCGTATTTTGAACGCTGGATGGCCGCTTTCCCCACCGTGGATGATTTGGCCACGGCCGATCTGGACGACGTACTTACCTACTGGGCGGGCCTTGGTTATTACCGGCGCGCTCGTTTTCTTCATCGCGCAGCGCAGGTCGTGCACAGCGAGGGGCTTCCCACTTCGTTTGCGGAGTGGATCAAGTTGCCCGGGGTAGGAAGGTATACCGCGGGGGCGATCGCTTCGATCGCACACGGCGAAGTGGTCCCAGTCGTCGATGGAAATGTCGATCGTGTGTTGTCTCGCCTCTTGTGTGTTGGGACCGAAGCGACCGTGTCGGTTCGCCAAAAGCGCATATGGAAGATTGCCACGGCCCTGGTGGACCTTAAGCGACCGGGGGATTTCAACCAGTCCTTGATGGAGTTGGGGGCGACGGTGTGCACACCTCGGTCGCCCAATTGTCAGGATTGTCCGATATCATCGGCATGTGATGCCTTCGCGGCCGACAGTGTCGCCGAGTTTCCGCCGCCCAAAAAACGAACGAAAACTCGCAATCAGACGACCTCGCTTTTTGTTCTTCGACATGAAGGGCGCTTTGGGCTGGTGCAGCGACCCTCCGATGGCTTGCACGGTGGATTATGGGAGTTTCCGAGTCTTCCAGGAGGCGAACCGGATATCTCAGGCCTCTTTGCGCTTCACGGCATCGAAGTGTCCGCGCCGACGCTGATTGCGGACTTCCCACACGTTTTTTCGCATATCCAGATGACTTATCGAGTATTTAGTGCCGAATTGAAGATCGGAAATGAGGACTTGCGGTGGGTTGACGATGTGTTTTCTCTGCCGGTCTCGGCCGCCATGCGCAAGGCAGTGGCGATCGCCCTCGCTGAGTGAGATCCGGCGCTGAGTGACAGTCCAGAAGTGCGTGTGTTAATGTCCAGATTGGTCAACGGTATGAGGTGATGCGATGGGTGCGTTGCAGAACGCGTTACTCATTTTGACGGTGCTCTCCGGGCCCGATGCAGGGCGGAGCCTAAGTTTCCGCAAGCAGCGGTTGTCTCTGGGGCGGGATGCGAATTGCGACTTCGTGCTGTCGGATGGGTTCGTTTCGAATCGTCACGGGGAACTTGTCTTTATCGGCGACCGAATCGAGTACCACGATCTTCGAAGCCGACATGGAACGCTTGTTATCATCAACAATGTGTCCACTCGCCTTCATGATCGGGATCGCAACGCCACGATCGAGGTCAGCGATGGAACCGAGCTGCAAATCGGCTCGAGCATCCTGAAGATCGAATTGCCCGAGAGCGGCAAGACGCTTCCGCCGATGGAGGCCCTGACTTTTCGTCAGGAGCCTGCAGCCGTTGAAGCCCCTCGTGATTTCAAAGACCGAAGCAACGAACAGTTCATCACCACCGTTCATGAGCCGATTGAGGCATTTTCTCGTCGCTTCGAAGGTCAAGACAAGCGGCTGGGGGTGTTGTTTCGTTTGGCCGAAAAGCTCAATTCGCTCACCGGCCTCGATGACATCATGGAACTCATCGTCGAGTCGACGTTCGAGGCTTTTCCGGGGGCCAACTTTTTTGCCGTTTCGCTGCTTACAGACGGCGAGACCGCTCCGCGTCCCTACATGATGCGCGCGCGAGACCAATCTTCTTCGGACCTTGAACCCATCTTGAGTTCCAGCATCGTCAACCGCGTGCTGGAGTCGCGTGAGAGCGTGCTGTGGGTCAAAGACAATCTGGGCTCTCAGGTCAGCCAGAGTATCTTAGACGCAAAGATCACCGCCTGTTTGTGTGCTCCGCTGGTGGGCCAACGAAAGATCATGGGCGTGATGCAGGTCGATACACGAGGCCGCGGCTCGCTCTTTTCGAAGCAAGACCTCGACCTTTTTTCGATTCTGGCCTCCAACGCCGCCTTCGCG
>JBFFMO010000380.1:0-5004 GCA_041554035.1 Allomicrovenator sp.
AGAATACATTGGGCGCATCTGTCTGGGAGAATGAATGCGTTGGACGACATTATTATCGTTGACCATTGCCATCACGATTTGGGCTTCAGCCGGTCAGGCTGAGCAACCATCTGCAACAAGTCGCAACCGCGCTGACACTGTTTTTTACACAGTCTCAGCCGGAGATAACCTCGGAAGCATCGCGTTGCGATTTGGCGTGGGTGTGGGCGAAGTCAAAGCTTGGAACAGTTTGGACAACGACGACCTTGAGCCTGGTCGTGAACTGATTGTTAAATCGGAAGAGAAGGTTGAACGTCCCAAGCCTGCACGAGCCCTTCCTGTTATCCACATCATCAAACGAGGGGACACCTTCGAATCCGTGGCCAAGAAGTACAAGGTTTCGATCAAACAGATCCAGAAGTGGAACCGTAAGACGAACCCTCGAAAATTGCAGATTGGGCAGCAGCTTCGCCTTCAGATTCCTGGACGCGACGGAAAGTCGGCCAGTTATGGCAAAGCAAATCGTGGGCGCCTGTATAACGGCGTTGCGATGCAAAGCGTTCCTGGCATGCGCGTCCGAAACGTCGCGCGAGCCTACGGTACCCGCCGTGTGATTCAACTTTTGGAGGCTTCCGCCTACGACAAGCGCGCACGCTGGCCGGATGCACCCGATGTTGAAATCGGTGACGTAAGTTTCCGAAGCGGTGGTCGCATGCGACCGCACAAGAGTCATCAGTCGGGCCGCGACATCGACATCAGCTATTACCATCGCGGAAACGTGGAAACCGGTTTTCGCGAAATGAACGGTGAGACATTCGACGCTGCCAAGAACTGGCATGTCCTCAAGACGCTGATGGATACAGGCGAAGTCGAGTACATCTTTGTCGACTACCGTTTGCAGAAGATCCTTTTTGAGTACGCCTCAAGCATCGGATATTCGGCGGACGAGCTGTCATCCGTGCTGCAATACCCCGCAAGCGTTCATTCGAACGGAGCCGTGATTCGACACGCTCGTGGTCACGATGATCACTGGCATATCCGATTCAAATGCGGTCCCGACGATAAACAGTGTCGCTAGGTGACGTGTAATGGCTTGGATCGAAGGTACCGAATCCCAATGTTTCCAAGTCTCGGCATCGCCGACGGATGTGGCTGATTATTTCAGCAACCCGGAGCGTTTCGCCGCCGCGTTCTCGCAACTCGAAAACAAAGAAAAGCTGCCTGACGGTTCGTGGCGCTGGACTCTGGTAGGTAAGTCCGAAAAAGGCATTACTTTTCAGGGTGTCTACACCGTTCAATATCAACGAACAGATGATGGCGCGACGTGGGAAACCACTGAGGGGAACATGCGAAGCACCGGTGTTGTTCTTTGCGCTCCATCCGAGGGCGGCACGGAAGTGACTTACACTGAGGTTCTCGCTGTGGATTTGCCGATTCCTAAGCTCGCAGCCAAGATCTTTCGCCCCATCGTTGCACGCGAGATTCGTGCAGGCGTTGGCGACTTCTTGGAACGCTCACGACGTATCCTCGGGACGCCCGAGTGAGCGCAAAATCCGGCCGTTACGGTCAATTCGGCGGTCGTTTTGTCGCCGAAGTGCTCTGGGGGCACTTTGAGCGCGTCCAACAAACGTTTACCGATGCGCACGCTGATGCGGCCTTTCGCGAAGAGCGCGACCGGTGGATGGCCCGAATCGGCCACCCCACTCCTCTGGTTTTTTTAGATCGACTGAGTGCCGCCGGCGGTGGTGCACAGATATGGGTAAAGCGAGACGATCTGCTCGATGGGCAGTCATATTGCGCCACATCGGCTGTCGGGCAGGCTCTCTTGGCCAAATATGGCGGCTACCGCAGCGTCTTCTGCGAAACGGCGACGGGCGATTTCGGGGTCGCACTTGCTTCAGCGGCCCGAGCGCTTGGACTTGATTCCACGGTCT
The DNA here is from genome assembly GCA_041554035.1 of Allomicrovenator sp. Lineage (GTDB taxonomy): Bacteria > Myxococcota_A > Bradymonadia > Bradymonadales > Bradymonadaceae > JBFFMO01. The sequence continues at coordinate 1,914 of JBFFMO010000380.1, forward strand.
TCATCGGCCGAGCGGATTTTGACGCGGAACCCCATAACGCTCGAATCCTCAAGAAGCTTGGAACACACCTGCACGTGGTGGATACAACCCATCGAGGACGAGGCGCCGCCTGGGCACGGGCGATGCGTTTTTGGGCCGAACACCCGGATTGCATGTACGCCGCGTCAGCGCTCGCCGCGCCGTCTCCATACCCTCAGATCCTCGACTCGTTTAATGCGCTGATTGGGGCAGAACTTCGCGTTCAACTTCAACGCAAAGGCGTCGAGCCGGATTTCCTGATTGCCCCCGTAGGCAGCGGCGCTTACGCGGCGGGCCTGTTCTCCAGCTACATTCAGGATGTAGAAATCAGCCTCGGTGGGGTGCTATCAGACGACGGCGACAAACCGCTCATCAAGGCCTCAAAAGGTGTGATGTACGGCTGCAAGACCTCGGTCCTTCAGGATTCCGAAGGGCTACCACTCTATCGAGAGTCGCGCGCCGGCGGCCTGTCACAAAATGCGCTTGGCCCACAGCATGCGGCCTGGAAAGAGCGGGGCAGGGTGAGCTACGAACACGTCAGCATCGCGGCGGCGACCGACGCCTCTAAGCTCATTCTCGCTGAGGCCGGAATTCTGATCAGCCTGGAAGCAGGCCACGCGTTGGCGCATGCGCTTTCGATCGCGCCTTCGCTCGCCCCCCAAAAAGTGATTGTGGTAGGCCTGCCCGGGTCTGGAATTCGCGATCTCATGCGGCCTGGCCAAGTCGAGGATCATTGATGTTTCGACTCAATCGAACAAAAAAACTCTTATGCTGCGGATTGGTCGTTGGAGACCCTCATATCGAGGGTTTCATCGACTCGGCCCATGCGATCGCGGAAGCGGGCGCTGACGTCGTGGAATGGATCCTCCCCTTGCCCGAAGCCGCGTATCACGGCCGCGTGCTTCAGCGGGCCGCTCAGAGGGCCCTGAAGGAACCCGTGACTCTTTCGCAGGCCTGCGACGCTGCGGCAAAATTCGTAAAACAATTTGAAGTCCCTCTGGTGTTGACCACCTACTACGCTCGCATCCTTGTCCACGGTCACCAAAGCTTCGCCTCGGAGTTGAGCAGAGGTGGATTTTCGGCACTGATGGTGCCCGACCTCCCGATCGAAGAATGCGACGGACTTCGTGCCGCTTTAGCCACCCACGGAATTGCGTTGGTGCAGAGTCTTGGTCAAGACCCGGCGCGAAGGGAAGAGATCGCCCAGGAAGCCGACGGTTTCCTTTTGTGGGCCGCACATGCGGGTGGGGATCAGGTCATGCAACTTGAGGAAATGGGCGTGGGCATCGAGGCCTTGAGGGCCAAGACCGATCTGCCCATTTTTGTGGCCTCACATATCCAATCGGCCGAAGACGCCCATGCCGCTTGGGCTATCGCTGACGGCGTGATGGTTGGCTCTTCCATTGTTTGGCTGATTGAGGGCAAAGGGCCCGACATCTGTGCGCGACTTAAAGACTTCGTTTCCGAACTCGTCAACGCACGTTAGCTGCCTTTCTTTTCCAGACTCCCGGCGAGCTTTTCGATGGCCTGGGCCAACTCCGGAAAGGCGCCGTCGGTCTTGAGATGTACGTCGCGTTGGGGAAATGGAATCTGAATTCCCGCGTCGTGCAGCATATCCCAAATCACAAAGTTCAACTCGCCACGCAGACGGTCCCGCGTGATCTCACGCAAGTCGTAGTAGACAAGAAGTTCGAAATTCACGGCACTGTCACCAAACTCTTTCAGCCAGACCTCTGGTGGTGGATCTGGCTGAACACGTGAATGCGCCAAAGCGGCACGCACGAGCACGCGCTCAACTTCTCTAGGGTTGGCCGAATACGACACCCCAACCGGAACATGGAGGCGGATATAGGGATCGCGGTAGCTCCAGTTGATCACCTCACCATTCACCAAAGATTTGGAGGGGATGAGCATGTCGTAATTGTCGGGTGTCCGAAGGATCACCGAACGAGCGCCTACGTCTTCAACTCGGCCATACATGCCGTTGACGGTGATGACGTCGCCTTTCTTGACCGAGCGGCCGAAGAGTAGAATGAACCCCGAAACGAGGTTTTCGGTCAGGGTTTGGAGGCCAAGTCCGATACCCACACCCAAGGATGCCAACACGACCGTCATGCTCGTCAGGTCGACCCCGAGGACGGTCAGCCCGACAATGAAGCCGATGAAAATAAAACCGTAATTGAGCAACGTGTTGACGGCGTATCCCACGCCGACATCGACGCCCATCTTGGGATAGACCGTGCTGAGCATCACCGCCCGAACGACCCGACTTGCCAGAAGGGCAAGAAAGATAACCACCACGCCGTCAAAGACGTGAAGAGGCGCGATCGAGATTTTGCCTAGAGTCAGGAACGGAGTCCCGAATAAGGCCCGCAAAGCGTGCTCAAGTAGGAAGAGTCGGACGGTGATCGTGGCGAGCGCCAAGATCGCGCCGATACGCGCCATGCCTCCGATCGATTTGTAGAGGTCGGCCTCATCTGAGCTTTCGGCGGCGTCGACCCGATTCTGGATCGCGCGCGACATCAGGTGAGAAAGGTGCACAGTCCCAAAGACCAGCGCCAAAATCCCGTAGACCCGAGTCAGAATAAAAAAGGATGCATTCCAGTAACCAAGGGCTGCCAAAAAAAGCAGCACCGCAGTCACGCCCACCGTTGGGAAATAATACCTGCGAACGACCTGCGCGAAGCGTCCGTCCTCATCTCGTGACGGCGCCACGACCTCGACCACTTCGTCTCGGACCCCGAGCAGCGTCGCCGCAACCAGGGCCACCGATGAGATCGACATGAATCCGATCCAGTCCAGGACTCCAGTGGGAGCCTCCAGGGCGAGCAACACCCGTCCAATTGCCGTCCACGCCAGAATGACGCGCAACCCCCATGAAACGATCACCAGAAGCTTGCGCGCAGAGGCGTCCGAGACCCGGATCAATCGGAAACCTACCGATGCCGTCGTGAGCGAACTTGTCGCTCGCCACACCAGATACACCCATAGAAACGCCGAAAGTCCCTGAGTCCAGGCCGCTCGTCCGAACACCGCCTGAATCGGAAAAAACGATAAACCGAGGGCAATCACC
>JBFFMO010000381.1:0-5002 GCA_041554035.1 Allomicrovenator sp.
ATCGGTGACTCGTTGGTAGAGGTATCCCCAGGTTCCGTGATTTTCGATCGGCCTGAATTCCTTGATGAAGGAATAGGTTTTTGCGCGTTCTGGATCGGTGATGATCGGGAAAAGTTGATCAGCAGGATAGGGCAGCACCGTATCCACACGAACTGCTTCCACGCCGGTGGGAACGGTATCGTTGGTGTACATCGTCACGCCGTCGTCGACGTCGTGTTTTTCCCAAGGTCCCTTTTGCCAACCCTGATAAAGCGGCGACGCCACCAGGCTCGCGGAGGTTACTAGCCCCGCGACAACTAGGAGAACGGTCGATTTGGGTCCGAGTCGCATGGATGTCCTGTCTGATGATTCACCAGTCATATTCACCTAACCTTTGTGGGATATCAAGCCTAGCACTCATGCGCTCAACTCATCTTCCCATAGCACACGTTGTGCGTTCCATTTGTCATTGAGAGCCGTCATCAACTCAGACGCACCAGAGAGCGTTTTATTCTTCGCTAGTTTTTCTAGAGTCCCGGCCAGCTCGGAAATATCGGACTCCTCGAACATGGCTGAGGATGATTTGAGAGAGTGCGCACTGAGCTCAATGGCCTCGGCATCTCCTCGTTCAAGCGACCTTTCGAGAGATGCAAGCAATGCTGTTGAGGTTTCCAGATGCCGCGCGATCAGCTCGTGGAATGCGCTTTCGCGCCCCTTGTAGAGATCGCGAAGTTGGAGCCCGGCCGTGACAGGCACTGGTTTTGCGGTCAACAAACCCCGTGCCTGACCTGCGCGTTCAATCGCTGAAACCAGCATTTCAAAGCGGAAAGGTTTGGGCACAAAGTCGTCCATACCTGCGTCAATGCAGGCTTCTCGTTGATCTTCGGACACACTCGCCGTCAGAGCCGCAATCCAGGGTTTCTCGCCGTGAAGGCCCTTCCGAATCAGGCGAGTGGCGGCCAGCCCGTCCATCTCGGGCATATGCATATCCATGAAGATGAAGTCGAAAACCTGCTCTTGGGCGAGTCTAACGGCTTCCAAGCCCGTCGAAGCAACCGAGGGCATGTATCCCAGTCGCTCGAGCATATTCACCACGACCTGTTGATTCACGGCGTTGTCTTCGACGATCAACACATTCAGCGGCAATTGGTCCGATATCATCGTGTTGCGAATGGCACTGTTTGGTTTCTCGACCTGCAGTGCGTTGAGAAGCGCCGTCAGCACATGCCGAAGCCGAACGGGCCTGTGAATGACGCCCGCCACGTCGCTCATCGAAGTGCCTGTGTTCCCAACAAGATCGGTGCATCGAAGCACCGGAATACCCGCGATTCTCTCCCGCAGCGCCTCCAATGTGGCCTGCGACACCTCATCATCCCAAACGATGACGATGTCGGGGCGGGTATCGTCTATGATTTCCAACGCGAGTTCGGGATCGAGCGTGGCATCGACGTTCATGGCCCAGGATTGGACCAACGTAAGCAGCGCATGGCGCGACGCGCTGTTGGGGCCGATGATCAACAGGTTGCGGTCAAGCAACGCGATCGCGTCATCCAAATCCAAGGTTTGCAGCAAGACCGGAGCCTGCTCCATTGGCAATTCAAATGTGAAAGTCGCCCCCTCATTTGGAAGGCTTTCGACGTGGATATGGCCGCCCATGGCTTGCACGAGCCCCTTACAAATGGCCAGTCCGAGACCTGTTCCCCCGTGGCGTCGAGCCATCGAAGCATCAACCTGTACAAAGCTTTCGAAGAGCTTTTGTTGGTCGGCGTCACTGATGCCGATTCCGCGGTCTTTCACGGCGACCTTCATGATTCCATCATGCCAAGAACTCTCGACCACGACGGACGAATTCGGTGTGTCTGCGGGCGTGAATTTCACGGCGTTGTTCACCAGATTCAGCAGAATCTGACGGATTCGATACGGATCGCCGATCACCCGCATCGGGACGTTTTCATGCTGATAATACGCCAGATCAATATTCTTTTCGTGGGCGGTCCGAGAGAAGAGCTCAAGCGCGTCTTCGATCGAATCTCGCAGGCTGAACGGCGTCGAATCGAATGCCATTTCGTTGGATTCGATCTTGGAGAAGTCCAAAACTTCATTGATGACGCCCATCAACGCCTGTCCGCTTGTATCGATCGCGGTCAGCATTTTGCGCTGCTCGGCACTCAGAGGGGTGTCGAGAAGAACCCGGGTCATTCCCAGCACGCCGTTGAGGGGCGTGCGAATTTCATGCGACATATTCGCCAGAAACTCTCCCTTCACACGAAGCGCTGTCAGGGCTTCGTCGCGAGCGTGCTGCAAGTCATCGGCATGAGCTCGTAGGGCCGCCGCTTTTTGGACCAGACGCCCCTCGTAGTGCTCAAGCGCCAGGATGTAGCGGGACATGCCACGATGGGAAGACATCGCAAACAGAAGCAACACAGCGAGCAAGAATACCTGTCCAAACCAAATCTCGGGGCCTGCGGCGATATACTCGGCCGGCACCAGGAAGAACCTGTCCGAAAACTGCAAGAAAGTCAGCCCGATCAAGGCGATGCCCGACCAAATTACCGATCCGCGAGCTCCAAACTGGTACACAGCAAGCAACGGAATCACCGGCAGGTACCAGCTTGCGATCGCGAGCGATTGCCCCGAAAACAACGACACCAAAATGATGCCAACCGTCGAGATCAGCAGGTTCAAATTCCCGATCAGCAGGCGTTTTGAGCCACGGTCCTGACGGGCCGCATACAAGATCACGCCCGTGAGCGTGACCATGGTCGTGTCGATACCTGCGTGAAAAAGCCGCCCTTTTATCAGATGAACGACCACGAAGATCACCCAGCCCATCAAACAGACCGCGACAATCGAATCGAGGCGAGGCGGGCTAGGTTTTGTGAGGTCGGATTTTGAGTCAGGCATGGGCTTTTATGGACTTCACAAACAAAAAAAAAAGGGCCCCGAAGGGCCCAAACAAGGTTCCGAAGAACTACTCTTTAACCTTCACGTTGGACTCGCCGCTTGTCTCGACGATGTTGAATTCAACACGTCGATTGGTGTCGCGTCCCTTCGAAGTCTTGTTGTCCGCGATCGGCTTGGATTCACCAAATCCAACTGCGCGAAGGCGGCTGGCGTCCAATCCACGCGCCACAAGGTAGCGCAGAACCGAGTCCGCACGCCGCTGCGACAGGTCCATGTTAAAGTCGTCTTTGCCGCGGTCGTCGGTATGACCTTCAACCTGAACCATCGTGATTTGTGGGTTGGCCTTAAGGACCGACGCCACCTGATTGAGGATATCGAAACTGCGTTTCTTGATCGAGTCCTTGTTGGTGTCGAAGAAGACCTTCTCAAGAATTTCGATCTTCTCTGCGGTTACGCGGACCTTGCTTTCTCCCTTATCAGGACAGCCGTCGTCGTCATCCTTACCGTTGATGGTCTCAGGCTCGTTCGGGCACTTGTCATCGACGTCGAGGAAACCGTCTTGGTCGTTGTCGATATCAGGACAACCGTCTTCGTCTTCAAAGCCGTCCATGTCCTCAGGGTCATTCGGGCATTCGTCGTTGTTGTCCATCAAGCCGTCGCCATCGGTATCGCCCCATGGGCATCCGGTGTTTTCAGCAGGACCAGCAACAAGAGGGCACTTGTCGTCGACGTCGAGAACGCCGTCAGCATCGTTGTCTGGATCAGGGCAGCCGTTTTCGTCTTCGAACGTGTCAACGTCTTCTGGCTCGTCGGGACACGAATCGTCGACGTCGAGGATCAGGTCACCGTCGTTGTCGGTGTCAGGGCATCCATCAAGGTCTTCCCAGCCGTCTTTGTCTTCGGGTTCGGTCGGGCAAGCGTCATCCGGATCGAAAATCCCGTCTCCGTCGGTGTCGTCTGGGCCAACTGGCGACCAGGTGAGACCCGCGAATACGCGGAAGTCTGGTGAACCGACGCTGTCGGTCAAACCAGCGCCCGCGCCGACCTGAGCCAAAAGGCTAGCCGGCAGCTCGAATCGGAGGCCACCCAAGGCTTCCATGGGGCGTCCCTTCGAGTTGTCTACGAGATCGCCGGTGTTGATGTCACGACCGTCGGGCATCGCGACGCTGCCAAAGATATCGCCGATCAGCGAGATGCTCGGCGTGCCCAGTGGCACCACCAAGCCAGCACCCCATTTGAGCGAGTTGCCGCTCACGAAATTGCGGGCAACGCGCTCAGGGCGCAGCTGGTAGCCGACATTGGTCACGACCTGAAAGCCGCTCTCGTGTTTGTAGTCCACGGCCAAACGGGGTTCAGCGCGAACCGATCCGTCCGAGTTGAAACTCGTATCGTCGCCGGTTGGAAGATAAACAGGAACCGAGAGGCTGGCTCCGACTCCGCCAAGCCATTCACGGTCGAGGAGTCTAACCTTGGGGACCACACGAAGGTCGCCCAACGCGAATGAGCCAATGCCTTCGGCCAGATCGTAGGCCGGGGACGCATCGCCGGTTTGGTAGAGCGCGACAGGAAGGATGAACCCGATGTCCATCCAGTCGAAAAGGCCCAATGCAGCAGAAAACTCACCTTTCAACTGATCGTCGACAAGGCGGGCAACAGGTTCACCGTCGAGCGTGACCTGAATCGGATCGTCGACAAAATGAAGAAAAAGGCCAACCGAAGGGGTCAGGTGCGGAAGCACATCACCAGTGGCAAGGTTCAACACGCTGGTTCGTTGCGAAGGCAGCGGCTCGAATTGCTCTACTTGAAATGACGTGCTCGCCTCTTGAGCGAACGCGCTCGAACTCACCATCCCAATCAGGGCGGCTGTAACTATGGATCTGTGCAGTCTCATCTCATTCTCCCGTGACAAATCTATTCATCGTCGAATTGTGTCTCTTACACCTCCTGTAAATCAATTTTTCAACCGATGATATGACGTTTTCGCGCAATTTTCCGACTCGTTGGTCGTCATTGGGTTGATGGACCCGCCGAAAACTTCTAAGTAACTCGCGATCCGATAACACCGAGGCCACTGTGACTGTACGAACTCGAATCGCTCCTTCTCCGACGGGTGACCCCC
>JBFFMO010000382.1:0-5001 GCA_041554035.1 Allomicrovenator sp.
CGATGCCTGGTTCGAAAAAAATGCGGAGCCCATCGTCGTCGTCACTGGTTTTGTGGCCACGGGCGCAGACGGCGTCAGCACAACGCTCGGCAGAAACGGAAGCGATTTTACAGGGTCCATTTTTGGAGCCCTACTTAGAGCCAGCCAAATCATCATCTGGACGGATGTTGATGGCGTGATGAGCGCCAATCCACGGCTGGTTCCCGATGCCGTCGTCCTGGAAGGGCTCTCCTACAACGAAGCGATGGAACTGGCCTATTTTGGTGCGAAGGTGATTCACCCAAGCACGATGGCACCCGCAGTCCGCCTTAATATCCCGATCGTCATCAAGAATACGTTTGCACCAGAAAGACCGGGCACGGTCATCAGCGAAAAGACTTCCGGTTCTTTTGCGGTCAAAGGCATCGCGACCGTCGACAACATGGCTTTGGTGAACGTCGAAGGCACGTCGATGATTGGCGTTCCGGGCATCGCAAGCCGTCTCTTCAGCGCATTGCGCGAAGCGGGCGTCAACGTGGTCATGATTTCGCAAGGAAGCTCCGAGCATTCGATCTGTTTTGTCGTGCCTCAAAACCACGCGAAAATCGCACAGAATGCCGTGGAAGAGGCGTTTTTTGCCGAGCGACATCATGGCCAAATTCAGACCATTGAAGTTCAAAACGAATGCACGGTATTGGCCGTAGTCGGCGATCGAATGGCAGGATCGACTGGCGTCGCCGCCAAGTTTTTCGGGTCCTTGGGCAGCGCCGGCATTAATATCCGCGCCGTGGCGCAGGGCTCGTCCGAAAGAAATATTTCGATCGTGATCGAGAGCAAGGACGCCCAACGCGCCCTTCGCGCCGTGCACTCGGGATTTTACCTTTCGAACCAGACGATCTCGATTGGTGTCGTGGGGCCGGGAGTCGTTGGAGCGACGCTTTTGGCGCAGCTCGAAGACCAGTCCGCACGATTATCCGAAGAGTTTCGGATCGACCTTCGTGTGCGTGGAATCGCGAATTCCCGACAAATGGTGCTCGACGAACAATCGATCGATTTGGCCGACTGGAAGCCCGCGTTGGCTGAAGGACCTGCCTTTGATTTCGAGGCGTTCACCAAACATATCAAGACCGATTCAGTGCCCCATGCCGTGATCATCGATTGCACCGCAAACGAGGTCGTGGCGCGGCATTATTCCGAATGGCTAAAACGTGGAATCCACGTCATTACCCCGAATAAAAAGGCAAACTCCGCCGAATTTGATTATTATCAATTAATGCGTGATATCTGCCGAAAAAAGGGCGTGCACTACCTTTACGAAACGACCGTGGGCGCTGGACTTCCGATCATTCAGACTCTGCACGATTTGATTCAAACGGGTGACGAAGTTCACCAAATCGAGGGCATTTTATCGGGTACTTTATCCTACCTATTTAATGCATTTGACGGGTCAAAAACTTTTTCGACGATTGTGACCGAAGCCAAGGCCCTCGGGTACACTGAACCCGACCCGCGCGACGACCTTTCGGGCACGGATGTGGCCCGAAAACTCGTGATTCTGGCCCGCGAAATCGGCCTGAAAATCGAGATGTCGGACGTGAAGGTCGAAAGCCTGGTGCCAGCAAATCTGCGCGAAGCGTCGCCCGAAGAATTCATGAAACGCCTGCCCGAGGTCGACCAGGCGATGGCGGCCTTGCTGGCCGAGGCGAATGCTGCAGGCGAGGTTTTGCGGTATGTCGGAGTGATCTCGAAAGATGGGAAGGCGGAGGTCGCTTTGCGGCGGTATCCAGCCACCCATGCCTTCGCGCGCATTCAGCTCACCGATAATATCGTCCTCTTTAAAACCCGACGTTATCAGACGAACCCACTTGTGATTCAAGGCCCAGGTGCTGGACCGGAAGTCACGGCCGGTGGCGCGTTTGCCGACCTGCTTCGTTTGACCCAGTACCTTGGAGCAAGCCTGTGAAAGCCACAGCTTTTGCGCCAGCAACGGTCGCGAATGTCGGACCTGGTTTTGATATTCTGGGATTTGCCGTCGAGGGCAAAGGCGACACCGTCACGGTCGAGACCTCGGCGACTCCTGGCATTCGGCTGAAAATCGACGGACCAGGCTCGGAAGTCATCCCGCTCGAACCTGCGGGCAACACAGCAACGGCGGGTCTATTGGCCCTGATGGCCGATATCGACTACCCGGGTGGCCTGGAAGTTCATATCCAAAAAGGCATCCCGATTGGCTCGGGTCTTGGTGGGTCCGCTTCAAGCGCGGTGGGCGGAATCGTCGCCGCGAACGCCGCGCTTCAGACGAATTTGAGCCAATCCGAAATGTTAGGTTACGCCCTGATCGGTGAAGCCGTCGCCAGCGGGGACGCGCATCCCGACAATGCAGCACCTTGCCTGTACGGTGGATTTACGTTCGCAAAATTGCTGCAAAAAAAGACGGGCCGTTTAGGACCGGAAGACCTCTGCATTCGCATGATTCCAGTTCCGGAAGACCTTGAAGTCGTGTTGATCAATCCCGCCGTTCGCGTGGATACCAAAGCCGCCCGCGAAGTGCTCCCGGACTCGTTCGAGCGAGGCCTTGTGGTGGCCCAGACGGCGAATCTGGCTCGACTCCTGTGCGCGGCCTACGAAAACGACCGGGAGTCCTTTGGCGACGCCTGCAGCGACCTGCTGATTGAACCCTACAGAAAGACCCTGATTCCGATTTTCGAAAAGGTCCGGAAGACCTGCATCACGGCAGGAGCTTTGGCCTTTAATATCTCCGGATCTGGCCCCACGATGTTTGCCCTCGTTCGAAAAGACGACGGCGCACGCGTCGTGGCCGCTGTGTTGAATATCTACCAATCGGAACCTTATCCCGTCGAAGCCTGGGTCTCCAAAATGGGAACCCAAGGCGCAAGGATTTTGCCATGAAATTTCGCAGCACCCGAAATGCCTCACCCGTGCTTGGCCTGAGCGACGCCTTGCGTCAGGGACTTGCCCCCGACGGCGGACTTTATGTTCCCGAGTCGATGCCCCTTTTTGCGACGGGCGACGCCGACACGGCCAATTTTCAAGAGATCGCCCGAATGGTGCTGGCACCGTTTTTTGAAGGCGACGTCCTTGAACCCCATCTTGGGCGCTTGGTGGATGACGCGTTTAATTTTCCGGTGCCCTTGATCGATATCGGGCATGGCACGAGCCTGCTCGAGCTCTTTCATGGCCCGTCGGCGGCCTTCAAAGATTTTGGGGCACGCTTCCTTGCGAGCGCCATTTCTGATTTGGAAGTGAAGGCAGAAAAACCGCTGACTATTTTGGTCGCAACGTCGGGAGATACCGGCGGTGCGGTGGCCGCAGCCTTCTGGCGAAAACCCGGCGTGAACGTCGTGGTGCTTTATCCCGAGGGCAAAGTATCGGCGCGCCAAGCACACCAGCTGGGTTGCTGGGGAGATAATATCCAGACCTTTGCCGTGCGTGGGGTTTTTGACGATTGCCAACGCATGGTCAAAGAGGCGTTTTCCAGCGAAAAATGGCATGCGGCGCTGCGGCTCTCGTCCGCCAACAGCATCAATATTGGCCGCCTATTGCCGCAGGTCACCTATTACGCCGCGGCATCGCTTTGGTACGTCGCACGCCACGGAGTCGCTCCAGGTTTTGTGATTCCAAGCGGGAACGTGGGCAACGCGACGGCCGCAGCGTGGGCGCGCGAAATGGGATTTCCTGTGCGCGAAATTGTTTTTGCAGCCAACGCCAATCAGCCGCTGACCAATTGGCTTTCGAGCGGAAAATACACACCGGAAAAGACCATCCCAACTCTGGCCAACGCCATGGATGTTGGCGCACCCAGCAATATGGAACGTCTTTTGGACCTCTATCCGACTCCTCCGGATTTTGCCCGCGCGGTATCGATCGACGACAAATTAATTCAAGAAACAATCCGAACAGGCGAAAAAAAATGGGGCCAAGTATTTTGCCCTCATACCGCTTGCGCGATCGCTGCACGGGAGATTGTGGGCGGCGAGCATTGGATTGCGGTCGCAACGGCCCATCCCGCAAAATTCGAGACCGTAGTCGAGCCCCTGGTCGGCCACGCCGTCGGCGTACCAAGCGCACTTGCCGAATTGCTAAACCGCCCCGCCCACGCCGACCTCATCGACGCCGACCTAGACTCGCTCGCCGCCGCGCTCTCGGTGAGCAATGAGCGGTGAGCGGCTGGCAGTGTGATTGGTACGCAGGCCTTATGGCCTGCCCCGGAGATCAGCCGTCCTGACTGCTGCCTAGCATATAATTTCGGCGCAAATCATCGTGTCTGGCTTGTGATTTGGTAAGCCGGTTTTCACTCATTAATATGATAGGTTTTTTTTGCCCAATTCAGGATCCCAGATGCACCCCAATGAAGAAATAATCCACGCATTCTACAAGGCTTTTGGCCAGAAGGACGCTGCGGCGATGATCGCGCACTACCAACCAAACGCGCAGTTTTCGGATCCGGTTTTTCCAAACCTTGATGGGGACGGAGTTCGGGCGATGTGGACGATGCTTTGTGAAGCTCCAGAGCTGAAGATCGAGGTCTCCGAGGTTCAGGCCAACGACCAATCCGGTTCAGCGCGTTGGGATGCCTGGTACACGTTCTCGGCGACCGGACGAAAAGTTCATAATATCGTCCACGCCAAATTCGAGTTCGAAGACGGCAAGATCAAAGTCCATAACGACGTCTTCGACTTTTGGCGTTGGTCACGACAGGCACTCGGTGCACCGGGTGTTCTCTTGGGCTGGACCCCGATGCTTCGGTCCAAAGTTCAAAAGACAGCGGCGGCGCGCTTGGCCACCTGGCGGGCCACTAAGGATCTCTGAAAGATTTTGAGATGGCCGTGTCATCGAGCACGGCTGGGCAGCAAGCAACATGCTCGTCGCAATGCCGGGCTGGAGGAGGCTGTCGCATAAGGATCGATGACGAGATTGTCGTTGTGATTGGTACGCGAGCCCTATGGCTCGCATGTGATTGGTACGCGAGCCCCATGGCTCGCATGTGTTTGAATAATCGCA
>JBFFMO010000383.1:0-4975 GCA_041554035.1 Allomicrovenator sp.
TCGGCCTGAATGCTTACGCATCAAGGCCTCCCAAAGATCGTCCGCGACCGATCTGTCAGCCGTAAAAATCTCGGCGACATTTTGTTGCAGCGCTAAACCGCGGCATGTTCAAATTTCCGCGGTTTTCGGTGCTCATCTACACAAAATATGAACAAATCCCCCCAAGGTGTATGAAGACACGAGGCCTAACACCCAAAGGACAAGTAAAATAACGGCAATGGTCCACAACATGGGGACTCCTTAAGCTAGATGGTCATTCACCAAGGTGGACGTCATCAATTTTCTTTTGAATGGCTTCCTTGGTGTCGCCGAAACGCTCTTGGATAATTCCATAGAGTTTTTCCGCGGACCCTTCTGCCTTCGAGAAGTCATCGTCAGTGAGTTCACCCCACGCTTTACGCGCACGGCCTTTGACTTGCTCCCATTTGCCTTCTACTTGATCTCTATTCATTCGAACCTCCACGGCTGTCGTGTTGACAGCCGATTATTGCCGTCCATGCACCCAAAAATAGGCGCTGAACGTTTCGTCACCAGTTGATGATGAGAACGGAACTTAAACACGAACCGGTCTTTTACAATAAATATTCGTCAATAATTTGACGCTGCGACCGAACGCTTGTCGTGATTTTGATGTTTTTGGATAGAGGTGGAACAGGTGACGGTTTGCCTTACTCCGCTCATCGAAAGACAGGATTTACGTCAACGTGCGATGCACGAAATGTTCGCGAGTTAAAGCCTGATGGCCATCAGTCAGAACGGAACCTGAACCGTAAAATCGAGCGGGCTGTAATTGATTTCGCCCGTCGCGCCGCCGCCAAACCCGGTGGCTGGCATCGAACACTTGGCCTGACCGCCCACAATATAGTCGCCGTCTGAGCCTTTTTCGTTGCGCGTGATATCGATCAGACAATCTTGTGAATTCCATTCTGCGCCGTCGGCATTCCGATACATCACGTAGCCGTCGACCGCATTGGCAAGCACGCCGGGCTCACCGCTGGTGCCAATAATGATCGAATCCGATTGAAAAGCCCCAAACGTAAACGTCAAGAGCGTGCCCGATACAGCCGCCGCACAGCCGTTCGTGTCGTTCCAATCGACGGTCATGTTCACCTCACCCGTCAGGGTGCCTTTCAGCGAACAACCATCGGCCGATTCCGACGAATCATCGCCGCAGCCCGCAAAAATAATCAGAGAAAAAATGATAAAATATTTCATAAAAACCTCTTATCTCCCGCTCTATGCAAGCGGACGTAACATTTAATATTCCGGGCAATAAAACCCGCCGCCCGGCGAGCGAATCACCGCACACCGTTCAACATAGGAGTTCGTACCAATCAAGCCACAGATAAAGCAACCAATTTTGGCATTCGCAGTGTTGGACGCTGAACGTCAAAAACCCGGCTTAACAGCCGGGTTTGAAACGAAACGCCATCATTTCAAGGAGTGTGTGGCGTCAGCTCGTTATATGCCGCCAAACCATCGACGTCGTAGCGGTAGCGCGTGCCTTCGTCTGCATCGCCATCACCGTCGTAGTCGTGCACCCACAACACCAGACGGTCCTGGTCGTCATACAACCACTCTTGCTGCCCGTGTTGGGATCCCGAAGTGATCGTCTCAGCCAATTGACGAGGGCCAACATACAGACGTTCCAATTTCCATTCGATCGACCCGTCGTCACCGGTGTCCTGCGTAAGCAATGTCTCCTGGCCCAAATCGTCGTATTTGGCGACTTCGCGCATGATTCTCCCGTCCGGGTAGCTCACCAATTTGTTGCGTTTGTGGGCATCAGCCCCTGCCGAATAGGTGAACTCCGTGCGTGTCACCGAAAGGGTATGGGTAGGGTTCGACTGCATGTTGAACCCCTTCGTGCTGTAAACTTCCAACATCAGGCGCTCGCCAGCGTATTCACGCTCCACGTCGGTTCCGCGTGTCGCCACCCCATTCACGAACTCATACCCACTCGACTCCGAAATCGTGTGACCAAGGGCATCGTAAGCCTTGGTCTCAAGGTATTCGATCCTGCCGTCCCGGTTTTCATCCTGGGTGTGGCGTGTCAGGCGGCCCTGGGCGTCGTAATCGTAAACGTCGACCCATCCTTGGCTCAGGTTCCTTGTCGTGAGCGTATGGCTCGCATCCGCATGCCAGACGTAGGTCGACTCGGCCCTCATGTCAGCCTCGTTGTAACTCATCGAGGCGAGGCGGCCGTCGGCATAGGTCCATTCCTGGGTCAGACGCTCGACTCCGCTTTGAAAAACGTAGGTTCGCAGGGGTTCACCCGCTGCATTGACCTCGGTGCGAGTACGCCATTGTGTGACGCCTTCGGTCTTGTATTCGTTCAAGATCTGTAAATGAGAAAGCGGATGAAATCGCTCTTCGCGGAATTCAGAGTCGGCTTCAGACTGCCAAGCCCAATCGTTGCCCCAGTTCTTTCTGATCAAGACCTTACCGTCAGCATCACTTTGAGCTTCTTCACGTGAAAATAGCGGACCTTCGTAGGTATCGCGACGTTCGGTGGTCTTTGTATTGCCCACCGTTTTGTAGGTATCGACATAGGGTCGATAGACCATGTAAGCGGGCGGCGGGTCCCAGGGCATATAGGCCGTAAGCGAAAGCACGCCATCGGCGTAGTTATTGACCCAAAGCTCCGTCGGGCATCCAAGGGCGTTAAAACTCTCGACGATTGCGGCACCATCACCCGATACCGCTGCCGGCAAACCAGTCAGTGCAAGAGACGGGAACATGCACTCACCGGTTGGAACGTTGAGCGTCGGAACATAAACCACAGGCTCACGAACAGGAGTCACGACCGGGTCGATGACGGGCGACGTCGCCACTTCTTCGTCAGGCTCGTCGATCTCCCACGAAATGGGTTTTTCGTCGATGTCTGCGCAACCGCTGATCAGGGCCAATGCGACTACTAAGCGTTTCATGAGAACCTCCTTGATTCCCCTGAAGTGTAGCCACCCGTCGAATAGCAGTGAATCGTTATTATCGTTACGAAACAATAAATCAGAACGATATTATCCGCGGACTCGAAGTACGTGATTTGCGCGGACAAAATGGGCGACACACGCCACGGCCAGACCAGCCAAGAGGGCCATCCAAACGCCGACCGGTGAGTGGTTCTGGTACGCCCACACCAGCGTTGCAAGACCCACAACCCAGAACGCCAAGGTGGTGGCCACCAAAGCGTATCGCGCTTCGCGCAGGCCGCGCAGAGTCCCCATGCCTACGACCTGGAAGCCATCAAAAAGCTGGAAGAACCCGGCAATCACCAGAAGTTTAACCGCCATGACTTCGACTTGGCCCTCTTGGCCATAAAGACTGGCAATGAAGCTCGCACCAAACACAAAGACCAGACCCGTCAGCGACTGCAAAACCGCCGTAATAATCAGGCTCGCCTTCCATGCCGTGCGCGCCCCCAAAAGGTCGTTATTGCCCAAATGTTGCGCGATTCGAATGCTCACCGCAAACGACAGGCCCAGCGGAATCATGAAAATCAAAGACGCGGCGTTCAACGCCACCTGATGGGCCGCGAGCTCCACTTCACCGATGCGACCCATCACAAAAGTTGTGGTCGCAAAAAAGCCCATTTCCGTTGCAATCGCGCCGCCAAAGGGCACGCCAAGCCAGATGACTTCTTTAAGCGCTGGCCAGTCTGGCCGCATAGGCCACCGAAATATCTCGTAGGGTTGGTATCGGGGCCGAGTCGCCACATAAGCGACAAGGGCTACGACCGAGAGCCAGGTCAGGGACGCCGTGGCATAACCTGCGCCCTTCACACCAAGTCCCTCAAAACCACCCGCACCAAAAATCAGCAAATAATCCAGTGGGATATTTAATAACGCGATGGCCGCTGCGATCACCACAGAAGGCACCGAATCACCCGTGCCTTCACAGAAATTCCGAACGGATAAAAACGCCAATTGGGCTGGCACGGTCCAAATCATCGCCATTAAATATTCGGCGGCGATACCGCTGGGGCCAGGCAACTGGCCAATCGCCAACAGGAAATTCTCGGCAAAAACCAAACCGGTAATCAAAAACGCCGAGATTCCCACCGAGAGCAACAACGACTGCCGTAGGTAATGGCCCGCCGCCTTATGCCGCTTGCCGCCCTCTTCCTTGGACACAAGCACGCTCAGCGCGCCCATCAGGCCCACGATGACGATCACCACCAGGCTGTAGAATGAGCCAGCAAGCGCGAGACCGCCCAGGGCTTCCTTGCCAAGGCGCCCGACCATGATGTTGTCGACCACAACCATCACGATGCTCAGGAACTGAGCGCCCATGATGGGAACGGCGAGCCGTAAGGTCTTCTGAATTTCGGTTCGTAAAGGCATAGCGGGCGGAAGATGCCCGTATGGTGCAGGGGATTCAAGCCTCTTCGATGCGATTGCTCAACAAAGACGCAGAAGAGACTCGAAATCTCTTAAGCCGGCTCGATGGCCTCGAGCCACTGGTCACGCTCATGATCCGGCAGCAGCGGGTAACCAAGGGATTTCCGCTTCTGCACAAATGCTTCTGCAATTCCGCGAGCCATATTTCGAATTCGACCAATATATTTCTGGCGTTCCGACACGCTGATGGCACCGCTGGCATCCAGAGTATTAAACGTGTGATTGGCGCGCAGAATATAGTCGTAAGCTGGCAGAGGCAGGTCTAGCCCCATCAGGCGTTTGGCTTCGCTTTCAAGCTCGTCGAACCATTTAAAATAAAGCTCGGTATTTACCTGCTCAAAATTAAATGTAGAAAATTCAACTTCTTCCTGATGGCGAATCTGGCCGTAAGTCACGCCCGGCGCCCATTCAAGGTCGTACACGCTGTCGACATCTTGCAGGAACATCGCGATGCGCTCCATGCCGTAGGTGATTTCGGCCGAGACCCGCTCGAGCTCGATGCCACCGACTTGCTGGAAATACGTAAACTGCGTGGCTTCCATGCCGTCGATCCAGACTTCCCAACCAAGGCCCCA
>JBFFMO010000384.1:0-4973 GCA_041554035.1 Allomicrovenator sp.
GATCGCGAAACTCGTGGTCTGGGGAGAAGATCGCGACCATGCGATTGGCCGCATGAAACGGGCTTTGAGCGAGTATGTGATTTCCGGCATCAAAACCAATGTCGCTTTCCACCTTGAGATGCTCGACAACGAGATGTTCCGTGCTGGAACGTACTCAACCGACTTCGTGCCTGCGCTTTTTGCAGCGCGCGAAGAAGTCGCCCACAGCGAGTTTGATGATATTGGCGAATTGGCAGCAGTGATTGCGCGCCATCGCCAAGACGAAGCGGTCGAAAAATCGGGTGGGGCGACAACGTCTACCCGTGCCAGCGGCCCATCGAACGCATGGAAAAATTATGGACGTTTTCAACAATTACGCGGCCTTCGCCTGAGGTAAATAATGGCTAATTATTACACACCCGGAACCGAAGATGACCGCCAGTGGAGCGTCGAGACGCTCGAAGACGGTCGTTATCAAGCGGTCGGACCTGACGGAAAATCTTATATCGTCGATGCCTTCAGCCCTGTCGCAGGACGCATCCATATGCTCGTCGACGGCAAGTCGTGGGATATGGACGCTCGTGAAATCGAAGGCGAAATGCACGTCCAGTGGCGCGGTCTCACCAAGAACCTGAAAGTCCTCAACGACCGCGAAAAACGCATGGCTGTGGCCGGCGTCGGCGCAAATAAGGCCGCGGGCCCCGAACTTCTGAGCCCAATGGCTGGCAAAGTCGTCGCCATCAAGGCGCAGATTGGAGACGTGGTCAAAGAAGGTCAGGTGGTTTTGATCATCGAAGCCATGAAAATGGAAAATGACCTCAAGGCCCATCGCGCCGGCCGCGTCATTTCAGTGAATGTTTTGGCCAGTCAAGCGGTTGAAGTTGGCACGATGCTGATCACGATTGAAGATTAGTGCCCATTTTGTTTCGGAGTTCTTGCCATGCCTAAGAAAAACGGTGTTCGTTTCCTCCAGCCACGTTTTACTCGCGCGCTGATCATTGAAAATCCTGACCCGCTGCTGGACGAAGCGCTGCGAGCGCAAGGCATCGAGCCCGATCGTTTGCCCGAGACAGCGACACTCGACCGAGAGTTCATTCTCAAGCGCCTTCGAGAGGGTCAACACGATCTGATCTTCAAGCGAAGCCGCTTCATCGTCGACAAAGAAGTCATCGAAGCCTCAGAGAATCTGGCCGCTGTGATCCTGTGCTGCATCGGCGACGACTCGGTCGACAAAGAAGCCTGCGCTGCAGAAGGCGTTTTGGTCATGAACGACCCGATCTCGAACGGCCGCTCCGTGGTCGAATTGGTCTTCGGGGAACTCATCTGCCTCGCGCGACGTATCTTTGATGCAGTGGAACGCAACCGGCATTCCGATTGGCGGAAAGACAACTTTCACCGCTATGAATTGAAGGGCAAACGCCTTGGAATTCTGGGGTTGGGAAATATCGGCAAAGCGGTCGCACAAATGGCCGACTCCTTTGGCATGGACGTCTGTTTTTACGACAACCGCGAGCTTGCGCGCGAAGTCGGCACGACGCTGGGATGGACCGCCTGTAAGAATATCGATGACGTCTTCCGTATGTCTGATTTTGTCACGGTTCATTTTTCGGCCGAAGACCATCGCAGCCGTTCGAACAAAAACGTTCTAACCTACGATCATTTCGCGCAGATGGGTGCAGACCTTGACCAGAACAGCCCGCGCATCTTCATCAATCTTGCACGCGGATTCTTGTTTGAGCCCGAGGACCTGATTCGTGCCGTGAAGGCTGATCAGGTGCGTTTTGCATCGGTCGACGTGTTCCCCGAAGAGCCGGGAAGCAGCAAAGATGAATGGCATAATCCCTATTCCGACACCCCTGAGATCGTTTCCACCCCGCATATCGGCGCGGCAACGCAAGAGGCCCAGCCACGCATCGCCACACACGTGGGCAACACTGCACGGCTCTTTAACCTCTACGGCACAGTGCGTGACACGGTTTACGCCCCAGGCCACTTGATCGGAGTCGACGGCGCGGAACCGCCTTGCATCCTCGCTGTCGTCCACTCGGACGCTCGCGGTACCAAGAAAGCCGTTTCCGACTGTATTTTCGATGCTGGTCTGAGCAACCTTGAGTCGTCGCATCGCGATTTTGCCAAATACAAATTGGCCTACGATCTGAATGCGGTGGACCAGGTTTTGACCGAAGAGCAACTCGATGAACTCATCGAGACCGCGCGCCGCATTTCGGGCGACGAAAACGCGATTCGCTCGGTTCGCGTGATTCCACGCTAATCTCCGAGCTGGACCGAGTCGCAATTCAGGCCCAAAAGGCCTACGCACCCACAAATCAAACCAGGGCGGCCCGCATCCATCATGCGGGCCGTAGCCCTGTGTATCGAATCATCAGGTTCCCATGAAAGTCACCGATATCGAAAACCACGTCGATAACCTCAAGAACCAAGCGCTCGCGTCGCTTGGTGTAGACGAGGCGACTCAGGCGCTGATCACGCTCGCAGCTGCACCCAACCCCGAGATGGGCGATCTGGGCTTCCCTTGTTTTGTGTTGGCCAAGGCCCTTCGCAAGGGCCCCCCTGCGATCGCCGCGGAAGTCGCTGGCGCGATGCAACCCCTGCTGGCTGAGAACGACGTCATCGCCGAGATCTTGGCGGTTGGCCCCTACGTCAACGTTCGCTTCAATCGTAAGCGCTACGCCGAAATCGCGCTGACTCAGGTGCTTGCGGAACGCGAAGAATACGGGCGAGACAGCATTTCGGCGCCGTCGAAGTGGATGATCGAATATTCGGCGCCTAACACGAATAAACCCCAGCATCTGGGCCATGTTCGCAACAACCTGCTGGGCTCGGCTGTGGCCTCGGTGCTCGATTTTGCGGGGCACGATGTCACCCGCGTCAACTTGATCAACGACCGTGGCATTCATATCTGCAAATCGATGCTCGCCTACAAGCTTTTTGGCGAAGGCGAAACGCCCGAATCGAGCGGCGTCAAAGGCGATCATCTGGTCGGCCGTTATTACGTGCGCTTCGAAAAGGAGTTTCAGGCCGAATACGCCATCTGGCTCGAAAGCGATGCTGCAAAGAAAGAACTGGCAGCATGGAGAGCGACTCAGTCGGTCGAAGCGCTCGCCGGCAAAGACGATGACGCCTTGGCTGCGGAATTCCGAAAGGCTCATAAGGACACCTATTTCAACACCGAGAGCGCCCTGGGTCAGGCGGCACGCACGATGCTGCTTGATTGGGAAGCCGGCGACGAAGCCACGGTTGGGCTCTGGAAAACAATGAACTCCTGGGTCTTTGCGGGTTTTGATGAAACCTACGCACGCCTCGGTGTGGCGTTCGACCATGTGTATTACGAGTCGAACACTTATTTGCTCGGCAAAGACGTCGTGGTGAAGGGCCTCGAAGAAGGCAAATTCCGTCGCCTGGACGACGGCGCCATCGTCTGTGACATGGAACCGCTGGGCCTGAGTGGCCAGAAAGTCCTGATGCGCCGAGACGGTACCAGCGTTTACATGACGCAGGACCTTGGCACGGCGTTATCGCGTTTCGACGAGTACCATATGGATAATATGGTCTACGTCGTGGGCGACGAGCAGGATTATCATTTCCAGGTCCTGTTCAAAGTCCTTGAGCTTCTGCGCCCCGAGCTCGCCGGTCACCTGCAGCACCTCAGCTACGGCATGGTTCTTTTGCCGGAAGGCAAGATGAAGAGCCGCGAAGGCACGGTCGTCGACGCCGACGAACTCATGGAAGGCATGTGCGAACTTGCGGCTGACGCGATTCGTGAGCGCTACCCGGATTTGACTGAGGAAGACCTCGCCGCCCGCGCCAACACCATCGGCATGGCGGCGTTGAAATATTATATTCTGGATTATAATCCGCGGACGTCGATTCACTTCGACCCTGCGAAGAGCATCGATTTTGAAGGCCGCACGGGACCTTATGCGCTTTACAGCTACGCCCGAATTCAATCGATCCGTCGCAAGATGGGCTGGCCCGAGCTCGACGAGGCGGCCCAGCTTAAAGCCATCTCCGCATTGGAATCAGACCTCGAGTTTGCAGTCCTGAAAGAACTCGTCGACTGGCCACATATGTTGGAAGTCTCGGCGCGTCTCTTGGACCCAAGCAAGGTGACCGAGTACGTGTTCCGGGTCGCCAAGGCCTTCAGCTCGCTCTACACCGACCGAGACCACCGCATCGTGGACATTGAGGACGAAGACCACAAGAACGGCCTCCTCTTGCTTGCAAAGGCTGTCGGCGAATCGATCCAAGGCGCGCTGGCAATTCTGGGAATCGAGACCGTCGATGAGATGTGAGACGCGATATTTGGCGCCGTAAGGTCTTGTAAGGCGACAGACTTCTTGAGTCCTGCCATTCTGAATGCACGAACGGAAAAACCGAGGCATTCATGAAGCACATCTCTTGGATCCTTATTCTCACCGCACTCATGGGTTGTGGCGACGATAACCCAACGCTTTTGGCGGATGCGTGGCAGACGGCTGAATCTGATGCCGGTGATGCCGGAATCGACGCAACGAGCGGGCAGAATAACGGCACCGGCGACCCGAATAACCCCGGCGACCCAAATAACCCCGGCGACCCGAATAACCCCGGCGACCCGAATAACCCCGGCGACCCAAATAATCCCGGCGACCCAAATAACCCCGGCGACCCGAACACCCCGACGCCCCGCGGTCCCGCCGAACTGATGGTGTACACGGCCAACGTCGAGAACTTGCCCCAAACTGCCGACATGTGCCCGGGCGACTGGAGAGACCTCTATTCGTATATGGCGACCCAGGTGGCCAAGCCCGACCTCGTCCTCGTCCAGCAACTCAGCGATACCGCCCAGCTCAATCAAATGGCCGCCCATATGACGGCCACCTTGGGACGCCCGTACGCAGGCTTCATCGCCGAAGACAATCCGACGCCCTTCAATTCGCCTTGCGGCACCAAAAAAGACAAACAAACCAACGCCATCATCTACGCCACCGACC